>JBDOLX010000035.1 GCA_039832905.1 Desulfurobacteriaceae bacterium
AAGATGAAATACCAGTAGAAAAAATTCCTGTAGCAGTCATTGAATTTCTATTAACAAAGGAACAATCACTAAAAGACAGAATAGAACAGATTAAGCAGGAGTTCGTATCAAATTATCAGTCGCTTTTGGCGCGCAACTATATCCCTTATTTTATTGTTGTAGTAGCCGATAAAAGTGGAGATATAAAAAGAGTATTAGTTTTTGACATACCTTCTTTTCAGACACACGAACTTTCAAAAAAGAATATCACTAAACTATCAAATCTCCTGTCGCTTCCTATCATTCTTAAAAAAAGAGAATTGTTAGAGGGAATGTTCTCTAAGCAAAAGGATTTAGATGTTTTGGCTACTGATGATTACTCCTTTAACGGAAATAACGAGTTTGATTTTGATTTTTAACAGAACTTTACAGACTTAAACTTCGCGAGGAACTGGGTTTTAAGAAAATTATTTTCTCAGACGGCTTTAATTCATGGATTTACTATTTCCAAATCACTGTTGTAATCATCAAAAACCTGCCCCCACTTTTTTAACCCAAAATCTGTTCCCTCTTTTCGGCCCCGAAAGTTATCCACAGTTAAGTTGTGGATAAGTCAACTGTTGTGAAAATTGTCACACGTAGAAGCCAATCCAAGCCGGCAAGATTAGGCGGTTTTGGTGGGCTTAAAGATAGGATACTGCTTAATTACTTTTACAATCTGCTCAAAGCCCAAACCTGCTTCCGTTCCTTTCTTCTCTTTGGCAAGCCTTTGGGCTATTTCGTCTGCTTCAATAACTTTCAGTTTCTCTTCTTCAGGAAGAAGGTGAGCGTGTTTGCCTACATCTTCTCTGTAAACAGCCCATAGCATAATTTCTGCTATATCCGTTTCAAAACCTTCTTTACTTGCCTCTAACCAGTAACAATATTCTTCTACAAATCTCTTTAATTCGCTCACTTTTAGCCCCTCTAAACGACTTATAACCTACATCTTCCAGATTCTTTAATGACTTTTGGAACTCCTCTCTTTCTACCCTATAAGCAGTTAATATGCTTCCAGTTTCTCCCACAATAACAACCCACTTACATTTCCTACTATAGAAAATTCTATGCCAAAGATTCTCGCTTTTCCACTTAGGTGCTTCGTAAATAATCACGGAGGTATGCTCTGATAGAACTTCAAAGACTTTTTCTATGTATTCATCCTCAGAGAGAACATGTCCCTTCTCAATCCTCTTGTTAACATGCCATCTATATTTTTCCTCTGTTTCCCAAAGCTTTGGAAAGTTTGCTTTAATCTGTTCCCTACTGTTCCATTCAAGGGATTTCAGCCTTTTTAAGAACCGTTTTTCAATTTCCTCTTGCAGTTCCCATTTTTCAATCAACTCTTTTACTTCCTTCCACTCGGGGCATTCATCAGAAAAGTTATTCCGGCAAAGGTTTTTAGCTTTTTCAAGAATTTCTTCATCTCACGCCCGCATAGGTATGCACATTCTCCCCACCCATACCCAAGAAGAAAGGCTGCCCACCTGGTAGCTAAAATACTAAGAGCACTTAACATCCCACTCTTCAGAACACCAAAGCCCTTACCAGGAGGACAGCCCTAATGGTGGATATTAACCTATACCATGAGCTTAGAAAACCCTGCCCGTGCGAGAGAGCTTGTGAGAAAAGTCTTAGAACAGAACAAAGAGAACGTATCAAAAACAGCAAAAGTGTTGAACATTGACAGGAAAACAGTGAGAAGAGCAAGGGACGGAACACTTGAAGACCTTCCCGGAAACCCAAGAAAGTCTGGGATAAAATAGATTAGGATGCACAACGTCAGGACGGAGATAGAGATCAGGTTCGATAACGATTCTGCGTTCTGCAGTGGAAGCAAGAAGAAACTTGAAGAGTGGAACCGAGAATTTGGGAGGTTTGGTTGTAGGCTTTCTCCCATACCTCCCGGTGCCAAGTATCTGCAGGGGATTGTTGAAAACACTCACAGAAGGGACGATGAAGAGTTTCTTATTCCTTTTGTTGAGAGAGCTACCAATACGTATCAGTTTCTCTCTCGTGCTCAGAGCTGGCAGGACACCTGGAATTTTTATAGAAAAACGACAGGCTAAAACCCCGCTTTTCAAAGCGGGGATACAGCCCGACACTCCGAAGGGGTGTTGACTTTGAAACTGTGGTAAAATTAGGAAAACTACTTTC
>JBDOLX010000036.1 GCA_039832905.1 Desulfurobacteriaceae bacterium
CCTGTTAAACCTGCAAGGTCTGTCGTAGAAGTATCAAAATTACCACTTGATGCCGAAGTGGAGATAGAATGCATAGCTCAGAAAGGATAGGAAAGTTATACATTGTAGCTACTCCAATAGGAAATCTTGAAGATATCACCCTTAGGGCGATTAATACTTTAAAAGAAGTAGATATTATTGCCTGCGAAGACACAAGAAGAGCGCTAAAACTACTTAATCACTTTTCTATAAAGAATAAAAAACTTGTTTCTTACCACGAACATAACGAGAGAGAAGTAGCAGAAAAGCTAGTAAAAGATCTTCTAAAAGGTAAGGATATTGCTCTTGTAAGTGACGCTGGAACTCCGTGTATAAGCGATCCAGGATTTAGAGTTGTAAAACTTGCTAGAGAAAATGGTATAGAAGTTGTCCCAATTCCCGGTCCTTCTTCTATTACTGCTGCTTTATCTGCTTCTGGCTTTCCCACTGACCGTTTCCTATTCATAGGCTTTTTACCAAGAAAAGAGGGAAAACTAAAGGAAACCTTAGAGGAAGTAGTAAAACTCCCTTATACAGTCATCGCTTTTGAGTCTCCTCACCGTTTGGAAAGGACTTTAGAATTTTTAAGTCAAATCTCTAAGGAAAAGAAAATTGGCGTTTATAGAGAGATAACAAAAATCAATGAGGAGTTTTTAGAAGGAACTCCAAGGGAAGTATTGGGAAAACTAAAAGAGGAAGGAAAATTAAAGGGAGAATTTGTTATTCTCTTTTACCCTGAAAAAAAAGAAAAAAATGAAAATGCAGAAAATTTTGAAAGTATCCTTGAAAAGTTTTTGAAAGAAGGAAAGAGTTTGAAAGAAGCTGTAAAGGAGACCTGCAAGCTGACAGGTCTCCCAAAGAATTTAGTCTATAGGAAAGGGTTAGAACTATTTGGAAATAGAAGGAGTTAGAGGGATAAGCTCTCCATTTTTGTATTCATAAGCTTTAATTACACAAGGTCCTCCAACGTACCTTTCCACATCGACGAAAGAAGCGTATTCGACGTTAAACCATTTAATAGTTAACTCAAAAGCTACCATTGGGTCAAAGTCTTTACAGCTGTAAGCATCTAAGCTGAAGAACTTGTCTTCAGGCCAAGTATGAATGGTACAATGGCTTTCAAGCCATATAGAAACTCCAGAAACTCCGCTATCTTCTGTAGCTCTTCTTTTTAGGGTTTCTTCCATAAATTCCAAAGTCTTGCTCTTTACGTTCTCCTCAGAAAGCTTCTTAACAAACTGTTCAAGCTCAGACTGAGCAAAAGGAAATCTTGCAACAATAGGAGGATATACAAGAGTCATATCAAGCTGTCTTGAAAGTTCTTCCATGTAGTCATAGATAGGCTGAATAGCATTGATTCTTCCAATATCCTTAACAATGGCATCCATCATTACGTGTCTACCCACAAATTCCATGGCAAACCTCCAAAAGGTAGGTTAGCCCCCATAAAGGGGCAAAATCACATTACTTCTTTAAAGGAACAACATCAACAGTAATAGTAGCCTCTATATCTTTAAAAAGATGGATTTTTATTTCATATGTTCCAACTTCTCTAATAGGTTTCTCGAGAACTATTTGTCTCTTTTCAACGTCCTCAAATCCAGCTTTGTGTAAAGCTTTCTCAATTTGAGAAGTTGTAACAGAACCAAAGAGCTTTCCTTCTTCTCCAGCTTCATGTTCAATAACAATTCTTGCAGAGGATAGTTTCTCAGCAAGTTCTTTGTATCTTTCAATCATTCTTTGGACTTTCTTTTGAAGAGCCTTAAGCTCGTTTCTAACTCTTGCAATGTTAGATTTTGTAGCTGGAAGAGCAATTCCAGAAGGGATCAAATAATTTCTTGCATATCCATCTTTAACTCTGACGATATCTCCAACTTTTCCAAGGTTTTCCATATCTCTAAGTAAGATGATCTCCATTTCCTACCTCCTTGTTAAGTTTTCTAAAGTCAAACCAGAAATCAAAAATTCCGGCTAACGCCGCCGTTATGACAGCTCCTACTGGGAAGAAAACAATAGCAGCAAACATCAGAAGCTTTGCCCAAAAGGATAACCTATCTAAAACATGAGAAAAGATAGAAAAACCTTGAACAACAAAAATACCAAGTATTCCTATCAAAAAGTTTCCTGCTACCAATCTTAAAGTTTCGTTCCAACCGATAATGGTTAAGAAACCAAAAACTAAGAACACCAAAATCAACCAAAAGTTAAATTTAAGTTTTTTAAATTCAAAATCTTCTTTCGAAACTACAGAGATAATTCCAACAGAAATCGCTGATATTACAACAGAAGAGAAAAAGTAAAGTCCCCACTTTAGCTTCAGAAACCAGGTTAGAGTTTGGACTTCTTCTGGTAAACCTACAAAGAAGTCCTCAATAACCGTCATTCCAAACGAGATAAAGGAAAGAACGAGAATAAGATTTTCCGTTTTAAGTTTCCCTTTTGAAATCCTTGCCAAAATTCCAAATAATGGAAAAGAAGCTATCTCCATAGCTATCTTCCAGCTTTCCAAAAACCAAACTGCACCCAATCCAAAAAACGAAATTCCTAAAGCAAGGGAAACCCCTAAATCCCTACTTACCAAATACGCAAGGGCTGGAATAAACAACGAAAGCCCTAGAGCAAGAGGCACTAAAGCCTCTATGCCCATAAGGGCTCCCGTTAACACTACAAAACCCAAATAAAAAACTGGTAGCTTGTACTTTCCCATTAGTCTATCTTCACAAACGGTAGTAAAGCAAGATGTCTAGCTCTTTTTACAGCTCTTGCAAGCTGTCTTTGGTGCTTAGAACAAACACCTGTAATTCTCTTAGGCATAATTCTTCCTCTTTCAGAAATAAAAGGCTTTAGAAGCTCAATATTCTTATAATCAATTTTCTCTATCTTTTCAGCACAGAACTTGCAGTACTTTCTTCTTCTTACAAATCTTCTTTGTGGCAAAGCGTTGCTCATTGCTTACCTCCTTTAGAATTCAATATCATCAATTTCTTCAATGTTTTCGTCAAGTTCCCTTCTTGGATCAAGCGCTACTACTCTCTCAGCCCTTACCTCTATTTTTGAACGCTTCTCTCCACTTTCCGTTTCCCAGCTTCTTTGTTGAAGTCTTCCTTCAACGAGAACTCTTGTTCCTTTATTAAACCTACTCACTGCCCTATCGGCGGCTTCTCCCCATACCACTATATCAATAAATACTGTATCTTCTTGCCAGTTTCCAGATCTATCCCTGTAAGGTCTGTTAACAGCAATCCTAAACCTTGTAAACGGTGTTCCATTTTGGGTATGGGAGAGTTCTGGGTCAGCAACAAGTCTTCCGATAAGGAAAACTTTATTTAAACTAGCCATTACTCTTCTCCCTTATTCTCGTTAGAAGCCGCCTCTTCTTTTTTAGTTTCTTTTGCAGCAAGCTTTTCCTTTAGCTCTTTAACTTCAGAAGGCTTAAGTCTGAAGGTTAGAAATCTTAGAACGTCCTCATTAATTCTAAAGAAGTTCTCCATATTTTTAACAAAATCTCTGTCGTTTGTTCTTATGTACTCAAGAACGTAGTATCCCTTATCATAGTCGTTGATTGGATAAGCGAGTTCTCTTCTTCCCCACTTATCAATAAGAAGAACTTCTCCGTTGTATCTTTGAACGTAGGAATTAACTTTCTCTATTCCCTTCTCAATCTCCTCATCAGACATTGTTGGTCTTAGTATGTAAACCATTTCGTAATAGTACTCCCTCATTCTCACCTCCGTTTAGTTGCATTTACTCATGATTTTGTTGGTAATTTCCTTAGCTTTCAAAATCTCTTCTAAACAGTCTACCGCTCTCTCTAAAGACTCTTCCAAGATAGGAAGTTCATCTTTCCCAAAAGGAGAAAGAACGTAATCAACCACTTCTTCTTTTGTAAGAGGTCTTCCTATACCAATCCTTAACCTTGGAAATTCTCTACTTCCCAAGTGTTTCTCTATAGACAAAACACCTTTGTGTCCACCGCTACTTCCTTTAAGCCTTAAACGAAGCTTGCCTAAAGGTAAGTCAAGATCATCATAGACCACAAGAACTTCCTGTGGCTGTAGCTTGTAAAACCTTGCAAGCTCTCCAACGCTTTCTCCACTTAGGTTCATAAAGGTTAGAGGTTTTAATAGAAAAACCTTTCTTCCATCATCAAGGGAAATTTCCGATAACTTTCCCTTAAACTTTTCTTTTGAAAAGGAAACCCCTAACCTTAATGCTAATCTATCAAGCGCCATCCAGCCGACGTTATGTCTCGTATTTTCGTACTTCTTACCAGGATTACCAAGCCCTACAATCAGCTTTATCATTGTTCGCTTGTAGCCTCTTCTTCGGTTTCAGCAGCTTCAGCTTCCTCTGGCTCAGCTACAACAACAACTGTTTCTTCTGGGTTATCAACAATTTTAACCCCTTCTGGAGTAGGCAAGTCTCCAACGTGGAGGGCATCTCCCGCACGAAGGTTGGAAATATCCACAACAAGCTTTTCAGGAATGTTGTTTGGAAGTGTTTCAATTTCAACTTCCCTTTTCATGATTTCTAAGACACCACCTTCTTCAGACACTCCAACCGGTGTACCTACAAACTCAAGCTCAACAACTGTTGTAATAGTCTCGTCCATCTTGATTTCTTGAAAGTCTACGTGAATTAGAACATCTCCAAGCCAGTTGTACTGGATGTCCTTGAGGATACACATCCTCTCTTCGCCTTCAATGTCAAGCTTGATGAGACCGTGGTGGTGCTTAAGCTTTCTAATGTCGCTTGCAGGAACGGCAATGTGTGTTGCCTCTGGTCTTCCACCACCGTAGATAACGGCTGGCAGAAGGCCTTCCCTGCGTAGTTTTCTTGCTACCCCTTTCCCTGTCTTCTCTCTGCGGGTAGCTTTCAGGTTTACTACTTTCATACTGACCTCCTATCTTTTGTTTTCGCGGGAAAGCAGGCAATATTTACATTGAAAACAAAAAATTGTCAAGGGAAAAATATAAAAGTCTTTCCAGAAAGTAAAGAGAAGAATAGGTTATAATTAAAATCATGAGCATGAAAGGGAAGCGAAACTTTCTTACACTAACAGCATTTTTGCTCTTAACAAACGGTACCTTTGCAGAATGTCCGTCACTTCCTAAGGTTCAGTCTATACTAAATAGAATTTCAAAAGCTCAGCTTGTTGTAAAAGAAGTAGAAGAAGTTAAAGACTTCCCTCTATGTAAGGTAAAGACAGTAGAAGGCGAAACATTTTTCCTTTCTCTTAATGAAAAGTATCTAATTGAAGGTATTTTGCTTAGAGTACCTCCCTTAGTTCTTAGTAAGAAAGAATACAAAATTTTAAAAAGAAATGTAATACTTTCGGTGGGTAAAGGACCTGAAATTCTAGTAATTACCAATCCTCTGTGCAAGGTCTGCAAAAAAAATAAGGGAAAACTACTAAAACTTAGCAAGCGATTTAAAATTAGCTTTGTAATGGTTGGCTTTAAAAAAGAAGAAGTTAACGCCGCTGCTGATGTAATATGTACAAAAAGATCTATTAACACTCTATTTAAAACAAAGGATAACCTTAAAGTTTGTGATTTAGGAAAGTTGAAAGCTTGGACTGTAGCAGAAATTTTGAAAAGGTACGGAATAACAGGAGCACCTATTTTTGTTTTTCCAGACAGGAAAGTAGCTGTTGGAATAAAAGATTTTGAGAGTATGTTGGAAGATTTTTAATTGGTGGAGGTGGCGGGATTCGAACCCGCGTCCGGAGATGCGGCTCAGGTAGCTTCTACAGGCTTAGCCCGTGTTTTGGCTTCTCGCTCTGAGGTTAGCCCACGGGCAGGCGCCCCAGATCCAGCCCTCTTAAATCTCGGCTGTTCCCCGAGGGCAAGGGATACAGCCCAGCCCGTCTCTTTGTCGCCCTACCTGGAGCCGACAGGCGAAACCCCAGGGGACGTCGCCGCGTTAATTAGGCGGCGAGAGCGAGTTCTTCGTTGGCAGCTATTTTGAGCGCCTTTTTTACGAGGTTGGCTCCTCGGCCTGCCGCTACCTAAGCCATTGCATCCCCGTCGAAACCATTCACCCCCATATTCAACTGTCCAACACTAAAATATAGTCATTTAATCTTCATTTGCAAATTTGCAAAAGCCCCTCGCAAAGGAGGGGCGTCTATTAATAGACAAGAACTTCTCCCTCTACAAGCTTTTTCCAGATGTTCTTCATATCAGCAAGACAGTCTTTCACAATCTCCTCAATCTTTTCTTGAAAATCTTTTGGATTCCCTTGGCTTCTAACTTTAACATCAACTGCCAAAGGTTCATTAATAGGCTTTCCAATCTGGCTTACCATATAACAGTAAGCTTCTTCTACTTCTTCTATGTTTTCAACCACGAACTTTGCTATCTCGTTGGCAGTAATGTTATAGAGCTTTCCAACGTGGGTAATTGGATTCTTTCCTGCAGCTGCTTCCAAGCTCATGGGTCTATAAGGAGTAATTAGGCCATTTACCCTATTACCTCTACCTACTTCTCCATCATCTCCAGCTTCAGACGATGTCCCAGTAACTGTTATATAGACATTTTGATTCTCAACATCATCACCAGTGTTAACATGAATTTCCACTTCTCTATCTGTTAAACCTTTAGCAACTTCGAGGGCAATCTTTCTAACGTTCTCCCTCTTCTCTACATAATCATTAATATCCTTTACAAACCTATCAACAAAAGCACAAGCTATCGTTATTTTTATCTTATCTTCAATCCTGACGCCCATTACCTTTATATCTTCCCCGATTTCCGGATTAGTTTTCTTCATTTCCTTACTGTTAAGTTTCTCCTCAATAGCGTAGACTATTTTCTCTACATCATCAAATGGAGCATATCCAACTCCAAAGGAGGTATCATTGGCAAGAGGAACTCCTTCTTTTAGTTTTCTCATATATATGTCAACAAGATCAACAGAACCCGGTCTTATATAAGTACAAATCCTTACATGCTTCTCAACATCAATAGCGTGAATGTTCTCTCTCAACCATTCTTTGGCACTTTCAACTGCAATTTCATCTACTGGAATTTCTATCCCTTTATACTCTTTAATAGCTCTACCGGACAAGAATATTTCTATTGGTTCTACTACTTCTCCACCACCAAACTTTGGAATAGCTTTTCCACCAACAAGGAGGTTTTTATCAACGTTGTGATGGAGAACAAATCCAAACTTTTCATAGTAAAATTTGCATAGCTCTGCAGAAAGCTTCTCAGCTAAAGCATCACAGATTGTGTCAGGATGACCAATACCTTTTCTTTCTACAATTTCAATTTCAGCTTCATAAACCGGCTGAGTATCAAGAGGAGTAACTCTTATGTTCATTTAACTGCCTCCTAAAATTTTGTTTGGGATAGGAAAATATACATCAAAACTTAAAAATTTAAAAATTCTATTGTTTTCTCTATAACTTTCTTAGGCTTTAACTCCACCATACACTTAAAGTGTCCCTCTTTACACCTCCTTCCACCGTGGATACCACACGGACGACAAGGTAAATCTTCCACCTCAAGGACAGTTCCATTCCTGTAAGGATAAAAACCAAACTTTGGAACCGTTGGCCCAAAGATAGCAATCGTCCTTGTGTTAAAACAAGAAGCAACATGAATGGGGGCTGAATCGTTTGATATCAAAAGCTGTGCCTCCTTTATAATAGAAAAGAATTCCCTTAAAGTCGTTTTTCCACAAAGATTTAGACTATTTCTTGATATTTGAAAAACTTTCTTGCACACTTCTTCGTCCTTTTTTGAACCTACAAGAACTGTTTTGACTCCTTCCCTTTCAAAAAATTTGGCGACTTCACCAAAGTATTCTGGCAACCACATCTTTGTTTTCCAGATAGAACCCGGAGAAAGAACAATGTAGGGCTTTTCCAAATTAAATTTCCTTAAAGCTTTTTCCGACTCATTCTTATCTATTGGAAGTTCAGGTTCTTTATCTACTACAACATCATATTCTCTTTTTAGAGTAAGAAGAAGGTCTAAATTCCTATCAATCTCATGAATTCCTTCTCCTTGACGATACTTAACTTTATCGGTATATAGAAAGCTAAAACCTGAATTACTAAAACCGATACGTCTTTTTATCTTGGCTAAAAAAAGAATAAAGGAAGTTCTATGGGAACGATGAGGAGAAAAAACGAAATCAAATTTTTTCTCTTTTAGAAGATCCGCAAACCAAAAGACACCTTTTTTATTATAGGGAATTATTTCGGAGACATACTCAAACCCTTCAAACACAGATTCAAATCCTTCCCTTACAACAATGGATAAAGTAGCATTCTTAAACGTCTTTTTTACAGATTTTATTAAAGGGGAAGTAAGTATTAGATCTCCTAAAAAAGCTGTCTGAAAAATGAGAATTCTCATTTTTACTCCCTATACTTGATTTTGAATTTTCAAAATTTATTTTCTCATCTTGAAAACATTAGAAGGAGATAAAATGAAGCCAGAAGTTCTCGCTCCTGCTGGAAATTTGGAAAAGTTAAAGTTTGCAATTGATTTTGGAGCTGACGCCGTGTACTTAGGAGGAAAAGATTTTAACCTTAGAGCAAAAGCAAACAATTTTACTCTTACCGAAATGGCTGAAGGTATAGAATATGCCCATAAAAAGGGAAAAAAAGTTTACATCACTCTAAACGCCTTTGCGAGAAATAGCGACTTTGAGAAGATAGAGGAATTTATCGATAAAGTAAAAGACCTCTCTCCCGACGCTTTCATAGTTTCAGACTTAGGAGTTCTTGCAACTGTTAAGGAGAAAGCCCCCGAAATTGATGTTCACATCAGTACTCAAGCAAATACAACAAATTATAGAGCTGTGAAGGTTTATCAAAGTCTTGGAGTGAAAAGGATAGTTCTTGCAAGGGAACTTTCAATAGACGAGATAAAGGAAATAAAAGATCTTGTTCCTGAAATGGAAATTGAGGTTTTTGTCCATGGATCAATGTGTATGGCATATTCTGGAAGGTGCCTTCTTTCAAATTACCTTTCTACAAGAGACAGTAATAAAGGGGCGTGTTCCCAAAGTTGTAGATGGAGGTACTACATTGTCGAAGAAACAAGACCAGGTGAGTATATGCCAATAGAGGAAGATGAGAAGGGAACTTATATCTTTAACTCTAAAGACCTATGTGCTTTACCTTTACTTCCTGAACTTTTAGATGCTGGTGTTGATTCTCTGAAGATAGAAGGTAGAGTAAAAAGTGCATATTACGTAGCTGTTACAACAAGCGTTTATAAAAAAGCTGTTGACCTTCTAAAAAAAGATAGGGAAAAGTTTAAAGAGGAATTACCCCTTCTTTTAGAAGAACTTACAAAAGTTAGTCACAGACCCTACACAACTGGTTTTCTAAATAAAAACGAAGAAATCCTTCAACATTACGAAACAAGTTCTTACATTAGAAACTACAAGTTTTTGGCAGTGTTTAAAGACGGAATATGGAACGTTAGAAACCAATTTAAAAGAGGCGATGAAGTGGAAATTTTTACTCCAAGTGCCAAAAGTTTCAGAGCAAAAATAGAGAAAATAAGTCTCCTAAAAGGTGAAAAAGAAGAAGCAGTAGAAGTTGTTCATCCTAACCAACTTGCTAAGATAGAGTTTAATCAACCAGTTTCTCTTTCAGAAAATACAATCTTAAGAAGGAAAGAGGTTTAACTTCCTCCTTCCTTTATTTCATAAGTTCTCCCATCTTGAAGATAGGTAGATACATAGCAACTATAATGAAACCAATAATTCCTCCAATGAAAAGCATCATCATAGGTTCTATGAGAGATGTCAGACCGTCAACTGTTCTGTCAACTTCCTCTTCGTAGAACTCTGCGACTTTTGCCAGCATTTCGTCAAGTGTTCCAGCTTCCTCTCCAATTGCAACCATGTTAATAAGCATTGGGGGGAATATTTTATTCCTTGCAAGGGCTATAGAGAGACTCACTCCCCTTTCTACCTGATCTCTCACGTTCCTTATTGCCTTTTTTACAACTTCGTTGGTTGATGTATCTATTGCAATGTCTAGTGCATCAAGTATGTTAATTCCACTTGCAATCATAGAAGATAAGGTTGTTGAAAAGTTTGCTACACTTGACTTTAAGACTAACTCACCAAATATTGGAACTCGGAGAATGAGTTGATCTAAGAAGAATTTGATTTTTTCTATTCTTCTTAATCTCTTAAATATGATAATGAAAACTACTAGACCTACAATACCCCAACCAACGTAGTTCCGTAGGAAATCACTGGCTTTTATGATCATCTGGGTTAAAGCAGGAAGTTGACCTCCCAAGCTTGCATAAAGGTTCTTAAAGGTCGGTATTACAAATACTAGAATACCAACTACTATTACTGTAGCTATTATAAGAGTAAAAACAGGATAGAACATCGCACTTTTTATTTTTCCCTTCAACTTTTCTATTTTTTCTATGTAATCGGCAAGCCTTCCAAGAGTTGTATCAAGAGTTCCCGCTTCTTCTGCCGCTCTTATCATGCTTATGTATAGATCTCCGAAAACATCTCTGTACTTTGATAAAGCTGTAGAAAATCTTCCTCCCTCTTCTATATGAGAAGCTAAGTCTTCTACAATATTTTTTAGTTCAGGGTTTGTCACCTGCTCTTTGATAACTTTAAGGGCAGCAACGAGGGAAATTCCTGCTTGAACCATTGCATAGAGCTGACGGGTAAAAATAAGAATATCCTGTCCTTTTATCTTTTTACCAAAGGATATTGGAACTTTGAGTTCTGTATTAAAGATAGATTTATCTTCTTTTAAACTTTCAATGTAAATAATTCCCCTAGACCGAACAATGTTTTCTGCAAGTTCAAGGTTATCCGCCTCGACTTTTCCCTTTCGCTTCCTTCCTAAAATATCTTTACCAACATAAGAGTAGATAGGCATTTTTTTACCTCAATAAATTAACCGGGTCTTACCTAAAGGTTCTTATAAGAGACTCGAGTTCTTTTACATCTGGAGAAACCTTCTTTGCTTCTTCTAGGTCAATAATTCCCTCCGCGTATAGCTTCGCTAAAGACTGGTTCATAGTTATCATTCCTGTTGTAGCTTGTCCTGTTTGCATTAGTGAATATATCTGATGTAACTTATTTTCCCTGATTAGGTTCTTAATAGCAGGCGTTGGAATAAACACTTCCACAGCAGCTACTCTTCCCTTACCATCCTTCCTTCTTAGAAGCTTTTGGGCGACTGCACCTACGAGAACGAAGGACAGTTGAGTTCTAACCTGGGCTTGCTTTTCTGGTGGGAATACGTCAACTATACGGTTTATTGTTTCTATCGTAGAGTTGGTGTGTAGAGTGGAGAATACAAGGTGACCAGTTTCAGCTGCTGTAAGGGCTGCTTCTATCGTTTCCGGGTCCCTCATCTCACCAACGAGGATAACGTCCGGGTCTTCACGAAGGGCTGCTCTTAAAGCGTTTGCGAAAGACTTCGTATCTACTCCAAGTTCTCTCTGAGAAACCATAGATTTTTGATGTTCGTATACAAATTCTATTGGATCCTCAATAGTAATAATGTGGTAAGGATAAGTTTCATTTATTATGTTTATTAAAGAAGCAAGAGTTGTAGATTTACCAGAACCTGTTGGACCTGTAACAAGAACAAGCCCTTTATCTTTATGGGCAAAAGTTTCAATTACAGGAGGAA
This sequence comes from Desulfurobacteriaceae bacterium, assembly GCA_039832905.1. Classification (NCBI taxonomy): domain Bacteria; kingdom Pseudomonadati; phylum Aquificota; class Aquificia; order Desulfurobacteriales; family Desulfurobacteriaceae; species Desulfurobacteriaceae bacterium. The sequence goes on from JBDOLX010000036.1 coordinate 11,672, forward strand.
GGTTTAAATCCTGAAATCTTGGTATCTCATATGGAATTAAACGAAATACTGCTGCAAGAGTTCCTTTCTGATAGTAAGCGTTTCCTCTGAATCTTGCCACTCCTTTGATACCAAAGGAGAAATCAAGTTCTAAATCTTCCTCAAGTCTTTTCTTTTGGGCATCTGTCAAAACACTGTAGATTAGCTGTTTCGTATCGGATGCAGATAGAACCCCGTAATGTTCAAGAGGAATTAGATCTCCATGAACTCTTAGTCTTGGTGGACTACCGGCTGCAATGTGAAGGTCAGAACCTTTTCTTTCCACTGTTTCCTTTAACATATTGATAATACTTAATGCCATAATACAACCCTTCCTTTGTTTTTTTTCTAAATTATAACAGACAGATAATCTGAAATAACCTAATAATAACCTATTTTTTTATAAGTCCTTCTAAAACTACATCTAAAATTAATTTCTTTACTTCTTCAGATCTTAAACTGATAAACTCTTTAAGGCGGAAGTAGTTGATACTTGCAAGCGCTCCAGAAATCAACAAAAAAACCCCTTGTGGACTGTAATTTTTGAAAATACCATCTTTTACACCCTTCTCTATTATTCCAGATAACTCATTTACATAATCTCTATACCACAAAGAAAGGTTAAATCTTTCTGTATCTATGATAAAAGAACTTCCAAGTTCTCTCATAAATATTTCGAAGAAATTTTTTTCCTCAGAGAAAAAATCAAGAATAGTACTTACATAGGCGGATAAAGCCTCTACTGGAGGTTTATTCTCAATGGCTTTCTTAACCCTATTTTCCATTTCGACTAATTTTTTCTTTATTACTTCCCCGTAGAGTTCTTCCTTACTCTTATAAAATCTGTAAATGGTTCCAACGGATACGCCTGCAATCTCTGCAATCTTTGAGATCTTGGCATCATAGAAACCTTTTTCAGAAAAAACTTTCTCAGCAGCTTCCAAGATCCTTTCTTTCAAAAGTTTCCCCCAAGTTAATTAAGGTTGTGCTATTATATACATCAGTATTCCCTTTTGGAGTGCTTAATGAAGATAACTTACTTGAGGATTTCTGTCACCGATAGATGTAATTTTCGCTGCAAGTATTGTATGCCTGAGGGAATAAAAGATTTTATTCCTCATCATGAAATATTAAGGTATGAAGAAATTACCGAAATAGTAAAAGTCTTTACAGAGTTTGGTGTAAAAGCAGTAAGACTCACAGGTGGTGAACCACTTATAAGAAAAGGATTGGAAAACTTAATAGCCCAGCTTAGAGAACTCGAGGAAATAGAAGACATTTCCTTAACAACTAATGGTTTCTTGCTTTTTGAAAAAGCAAAAATCCTAAAAGCTAATGGACTTAACAGAGTTAACGTAAGTATAGATACACTTAACCCTTCAAAGTTTGCCTTTATTACTGGAACAAATGATGAGAAAACTTTATTCAAGATCTTAAAAGGCATCGAAACCGCTATAGAAAACGATCTAACTCCTCTAAAAGTAAACACAGTTTTAATAAAAGGTTTTAACGAAAACGAAATAGAAGATTTCATAAAACTTTCAGAAAATTTTGGAATTGAAGTAAGGTTTATAGAACTTATGCCTGTTGGAGGAAAGTTTTTCTCTAAAAAGAACTTTATCCCTGTTTCTCACATAAGGGAAAAAATAGAAAATCTTTTCGGAAAGTTAATCCCTACAAAGTCAAGGAAAAACGGTCCTGCCAAATCGTTTCGTATAGAAGGAACTAATGCTAAGATAGGTTTTATACCTTCTGTCAGTGAACATTTTTGTTCTTCTTGTAACCGTCTAAGATTAACTTCAGATGGAAAATTAAGACTTTGCCTTATGAACGATAAAGAAATAGACTTAAAAAAGGTAATTAGAAGTTCTAATTACAGGAGAAACGCTTTAAGAAAAGTAATAGCAGAGGCTATCTTAGAGAAAACAGGTATTAATGGTATAGAAGCTCTTGAAAGGTTAGGATGTACGAGGAAAATGTTTACTATTGGAGGTTAAATGGTAGTAGAGATTTCTCTAGCAATCATAGCAACATGCATGATGATTATTACCTTGGGATTTATTGGTCTTGCCGTAGCTTTCTTCACAGCAATAAAAAAGGTAGAAAAGAATATTTTAAAACTACAGAGAGATTTGGAAACAAACATCAAGGAGTTTAAAGAAATCTTTTCAGGTACAAAGGAAACGTTAAAAACCGTTTATGGAATAGCTTCTTTAGTTAGGAAAATCAAGAAAGGAGGTAAGTAATGAAAAGAAGTTCTTTAATGTTTCTACTTGGAACAATTCTCGGAGCAGGAGCTGCATATGTTGCTACTACAAGAAAAGAGGAGATACTTAAGAAGATAGATGAACTTCAAGAGCAAATAAAGGAGAGCGATCTTCCAGAAAGGGCTAAAAATCTTGTAAAGGAAATCTCAGAAGCAATAAATATTCTTTTAACTTCTGGTGAAGAAGCTATGAGTGAAGAAGAAAAGAAGAATATACTTGAAGAGGTTGAAGCAAAGATTCAAAAGCTGGAAGAAGCTATTCAAAGAGGAAAATAATTAGCCCCCTTCTTGGGGGATTATATTCCTCTAGGTTAAACTATGAAACTACATAGTCTTTTACAACTTTCTGGTATTAAGTGGAACGGGAAAAGAAATCCCGCGATTTTTGATATTACCGATAATTCAAAAGAAGTTAAAAAAGGAAGTCTATTTTGTGCCATAACCGGGTTTTCCTTTGACGGAAACGATTTTGTAGAGGAAGCTGCTAGAAAGGGAGCAGTAGCTATACTATCTGATAACAAGAAAAAATCTGAAGTTCTCTCCAGAAAATTATCAATTCCTGTCATTTATGTTAAAAACCTAAGGGAAAAATTGGGAATAATAGCTTCACACTTTTTAGGAAACCCTTCAAAAAAGATAAAAGTAATAGGTATTACTGGAACTAACGGAAAAACCACAACGGCTTATATACTTTACGAGGTTTTAAACAAACTTGGCGTAAAAACAGCAATCATAGGAACGGTTGAATACGGAACCCCTGAAAATAGAAAACCTTCTACGAGAACAACTCCAAGTCCTATTCAATTCCAAAAACTTTTAAAGAAATTTCTCGAAGAAGGTGCAGAGTTTGTAGTTTCAGAAGTTTCATCCCACGGACTAGCTTTACATAGAGTAGCAGGAGTTTTCTTTACAGGATCAATATTCACGAACCTTACCCAAGATCACTTAGATTTTCATAAAGATCTTTATGAATATTTTCTAGCAAAAGAGAAACTTTTTTTCATCACCAAAGAGTTTGGAATTGTAAACATTGATGACAGTTTCGGGAAAGTTCTAGCGGGACTAAGACACATATTTCCCTGCAAAATTATCTCTTTCGGCAAAGATGGAAAGGTAAGAATAAAATCCATAGTTTCTAAACACTCTTTTCAGGAAATTTACATAGAAACAAAAGGGCAAACTTACAGAGTAAAAACCAATCTCATAGGTGAATTTAATGCTTACAACGTGGCAGCAGCATTTTCTTGTTTAATCAACGTAGGGTTTGAAGGAAAGGAAATAGAAAATCTCTTCCACGGTATAAAGGTTCCCGGCAGAATGGAGGAAGTGGAAAACGGAGTCTTTGTTGACTATGCCCACACTCCAGATGCCCTTTTAAAGGTTTTAAAAACTCTTTTCACTCTAAAGAAGGGAAGAATAATAACCGTTTTTGGATGTGGAGGAGACAGAGATAGAGAAAAGAGAAGTTTAATGGGAGAAGTTGCAGAAAAGTTCTCAGATAAAGTTATAATTACAAACGACAATCCTAGAAGTGAAGACCCGAGAGAAATCGTAGAAGATATCCTAAAGGGAATTAAGGATAGATCAAAAGTAGAAGTTGTTCTTGACAGGAAAGAAGCAATATTTAGAGCTTTACAAGAGAAAAAAGAAAAAGACATTGTTCTTATTGCCGGTAAAGGACACGAAAACTATCAGATTATAAAAGACACAAAGTTTTACTTCAGCGATAAAGAGGTCGTAAAAGAGTTCTATGGATGCAAAGGAACTAGCAAAGATTGTTAATGGCAGACTAAAAGGAAGTGGCTTTGTCAAATCGTTTGAGTTTGATTCAAGGGAAGTTAAAGAAGGAAGTCTTTTTGTTCCAATAAAAGGGAAAAGGGACGGACACCTGTTTATCGACGATGCTTTTTCAAAAGGTGCAGTTGGAGCTTTTAGCGAAAAGAAGTTTTTTAAAATTCCAGAAGGAAAGTTTATAGTAGAAGTAGAAAATACCTTTTCTGCCTTCTTAAATCTTGGAAAGTGGAAAAGGGGTAATTTTTCTGGAAAAACTATAGCCATTACAGGAAGCGTTGGAAAAACCACAACGAAAGAGCTTATAAACTTTGTCTTCGAAAAGTTTTTTACAACATATAGAAATAAGAAAAGTTTCAACAATGTTTTGGGAATTGCTTATACCCTTTCCAATCTTCCTCTTAATGCAAAAGTCTATATTCAAGAGATCGGCACGAATAAAAAAGGGGAAGTGGCAGAGCTTACATCCTTTGTAAAACCCGAAATTTCTGTAATCACCACTGTAGAAAAGGCCCATATGGAGGGATTTAAGAGCTTTAACGAACTTTTAGATGAAAAGTTTTCAATTACAGAAAACACCTCCTTAGCAATAGTTCCTGAAAAGTTAAAAAGTTTTTCAAAAAGTAACGAAGTTATAACCTTTGGAAGAGATGGAGACGTAAAACTTAAGAAGGTTTTCTTTAAACCGGATAGCACAGAGTTCGAGATTGAAGCATTTGGAGAGAATTTTTTAATTTTTTCACAAGTTCCTGGATTTGGAATCGTTAATGCAACCTTAATTTTGTTAGGACTTTCTTTCATTTTCGATCTACCAAGAAACGAGGTAGTTGATCTCGTAAAACACTTTTCACCACCGGAAAAAAGGCTTAATGTAGAGAAGCTGAACGGAATAGTACTTATTGATGATTCCTACAATGCCAATCCAAAGTCTATGGAAAATGCAATAAGAGTTCTATCCTTACAACCTTACCCAAAAGTCGCCGTAATAGGAGAAATGTTAGAACTTGGAAAAGAATCGAAGGTAGAACACAAGAACTTAGGAAGGTTACTTAACCGTTTTAAAATAGATGTTGGCGTTTTCTATGGCGAAGAAACGAAACACGCTTTTAGAGAATTTGAAGGCAATAAGTTCTACTTTACAAGGAAAGAAGAATTAATTAAATTTGTAAATAAGTATGATTTTCATGGAAAAGTTGTTCTTGTCAAAGGTTCGAGGGGAAACCGCTTAGAAGAAGTTTGTGAAATTCTAAGAAAGAGGTATAAAGATTGAGGGTGGCTGTCGTTTTTGGAGGACCATCTCCAGAAGCTGAGATTTCAAAGAAAAGTGCTAAAAGTGTTGTAGAAGCCTTACATAAGAAGGGATATCAGGTTTTTGAGGTAGAACTTAACGAAAATATAGTAGAAAATCTAAAAAAAATAAATCCAGATAAAGTTTTCTTAGTTCTTCACGGGTCTCCTGGGGAAGATGGCACTGTTCAAGGACTTTTAGAGATCACAGGATTTAAATACACAGGTTGTAATACTCAAACGAGTGCAGTCTGTATGGATAAAGATATCACAAAAAGAATCTTAAAAACTTACGGTATTCCTGTACCAAGTGGAGAAACCTACTTTAGGGGAGACGAAGTAAATTGGGTTGAGTTTCCTTGTGTAGTTAAACCTGCAAGAACTGGTTCTACTGTTGGAATAAACATTGCTAAAGATGAAGAAAGTTTTCAAAAAGCAGTTGAAGAAGCTTTTAAATACGATACAAAGATCATCGTAGAGGAGTTTATTGAAGGAAAAGAAATTACTGTTGCTGTTCTTTTCGGAAAAGTTTTACCTCCGATAGAAATAATCACAGAAACGGGTTTTTATGACTTTGATTCCAAGTATAAGAAAAAAACTACTTCCTACAAGATACCTGCTGAACTTTCCAAAAGACTTGAGGAAAAGATTAGAAAACTGGCAGAGAAGATTTATAAAGTATTAGAGTGTAGAGGAGCTGTAAGAATTGACTTTAGAATTGACGAATTTAACATTCCTTATGTTCTTGAAGTAAATACCATTCCAGGAATGACTGAAAGAAGCCTTCTACCCAAGGCAGCAAAATTTTACGGTATAGAATTTGAAGACCTTGTAGAGGAGATTTTAAGAGGGTGAAAAAGCTAATTTTCCTTGTCATAGTCCTTTTCCTAGTAGGTATTAGTATTTACGGTTTTCTAACAGCTCCGCAAAAGGTAGAGAAGATAAAGTTAGAAATAGAAAATGGAAATGGAACTTGGGAACTTCAGATAAGTCAGTATGTTTTTCCTCTTGTAAGACCAGGAGAAACGGTAGATATTGAGGAGTTAGAATATTTGAAAAGAACTATAGACTCTTTACCGTGGGTAAAAGATAACAAAATTTTTTTTAACGCAGGAACTCTAATAATAAAAGTTAAAGAAGAAAAAGTTGCTTTTTCTCTCTTTTATAATGGTTATACCTATTTTTTGAACGATGAAGGATTTGTTCTTGATAAAAAGGAAGGATTTGTACCTCAAAAACCCATTTACTACTACAAAGGAAAATCTTCTCCGTTTGTTTTAGTAAATAGTTTCTTTAAACTAAAAAATTTAATAAAAATGGAAATTTCTTTGCTGGAAGAACGTTTAAAAGAAACAAAAATCTATCTACTAAACCCTGAAATAATATTAACAGATATAGGAATTAATTTGGTTTTTCCAAAAACAAAAACAATTATTTATTTAGATAATAGCGGGAACTCTTGGAATAATTTTCTACGATTTGATAGAATTGCAAAAGGACTCATACCTGGAATCTACGATTTTCGCTTTTCTAACCTGCTCATAAGAGGGAGGAATCAATGCTTGAACAAAAAATCTTAACCATAGATTTAGGAACATACTCAATAAGAACTGCATTGTCGGTAATATCATCAAGTGGAAAAAAGAACATAACAATCACAACTGTTCCCTCGAGGGGAATAAAAAGTGGAAATATTGTGAACTTTCAATCAGCTGCCGAATCTTTAAAAAGTTGTCTTAACAAACTAAAGTTAGAAAGTTCAGAAACTCTTCCTCCTGAAGCATACGTTCTAATTACTGGAGCTCACACTTTAAGTTTTTCCGTTGAAGCTACAATAACTTTTCCCGGAATACAAACCATCTCTTACAGTGATGTTAACGAGGTTAAGAACAAAGCAAAGAGAGAACTTCTAAGACAGTTTGGTCATACAGTAAGAAGCCATTATGAGGTAATCCACATAATACCTCAGGAATTTAGAATAGAGAATCTTTCAGGAATTCAAAATCCCATAGGTCATAATGGAAGAGAACTTACTATGAAAGCTTTTATAGTCCTTGCTACCAAATCTTCTATAAGAACGATTGAGACTCTTTTGAGAGAAGTAAATTTAAGGCTTAAGGGGGTTGTTCTTCAATCCCTTGCAGCTTCCTACGGTATAAGAGACAAAAGAAGCTATTTCAACAACAACTTAGTCCTTTACATGGGAGCAGGAAACGTAGAGTATCTCTACTTTAGAGAAGATAAGCCAGTTTTGAGTAAACACATACCCTTTGGCACAGAGGACATAATAGATTTTTTAATTAGAAAGTTGAAAGTAAGCAGAAAGGAAGCTGAAAGACTTTTTAAAGAACATGGGACGGCTTATGCTTTAAATGTGAACACAGAAGAAGTTATAACTATAAACTACGGAACGGTTCAAAAGAATATTCCCAAGATAATAATTCCTATTTTCATCCATATGCAACTTAAAAAACTATTTAAGGACATTAAGAAAGAATTAAACCAAAAAGATCCTTTATTCATTAGTGAGCTAAATCGAATTTACCTCTGTGGAGGATTATCTAAGCTAAAAGACCTAGATCTTCTAGCTTCAAAGATACTTAAAGCACCGGCAATTCTAACCGAGACACAGGATGAGAATCTAAAGGATCCTGAACTTTCACCTGTAGTCGGAGTAACAAACTACGTTCTTTCACTGAAAAACAGGGAAAAACTTTCAGATATAAAAGAAGACTTAACCAAGGAGTATCCAAAGAAAAACTTCTTTGCACAAATTTGGCGGTTTATTACGGACTTGATATAAAGTACACGGAGGAAAGATGTTTGACTTAGCAGAAGATACATTTTTAGGACCGGTTATAAAAGTGATTGGTGTTGGGGGAGGAGGCGGAAATGCTGTCTCAAGAATGTTTGAAAAAGGGATAGAGGGAGTTGAGTTCATCGCCATAAACACTGATGCCCAAGTACTTTCCAAAATTTCCGTTCCGATAAAAGTTCAAATAGGAGAAAAACTAACCAAAGGGCTTGGAGCTGGAGGGAAACCGGAAATTGGAGAACAGGCAGCTCTTGAAGATGAACCTAAAATCAGAGAAGTTCTTCAGGGAACGGATATGGTATTTATAACAGCTGGAATGGGAGGAGGAACAGGAACAGGAGCTGCCCCAATCGTTGCAAAAATTGCAAAAGATATGGGAGTTCTAACTGTTGGAGTCGTCACTAGACCTTTTGATTTTGAAGGTAGAAGAAGACACGAGTATGCCGAAGCTGGAATCAGAAGACTTAAAGAGTTTGTAGATACCTTAATGGTTGTTCCTAACCAGAAACTTCTTACCGTTGCCCCAAAGAGCATGAGTATATTAAACGCTTTTAGGCTAGCTGACAACGTCCTTTACCAAGCTGTAAAAGGTATAACAGAAGTTATAACAAAACCTGGACTTATCAACCTTGACTTTGCTGACGTTAAGACTGTAATGCAAAGCGGTGGATATGCTTTAATGGGAACTGGAGAGGCAAGCGGAGAAGAAAGGGCTTTAACTGCTGCAAGAAAGGCGATAGATAATCCTCTTCTTGAGAACGTTCAGGTAGAAGGGGCAAGTAGAATTCTAGTTAATATCACAGGTGGTTCGGATCTAACCCTAGATGAAGCTTACGCCGCTGCTGGACTAATAAAAGAAAGAACGAAAAGGGACGATACAAACTTTTTCTTTGGAGTTAGCATAGACGAAAACCTAGAAGATACTATACAAGTTACAGTTATAGCAACAGGCTTTGATGAAAAAGGAAGACCTATCTTTGGAAGAGAAAGAAACTATTTCACCCAAGCAGAACAGAAGGATATATCTTTTGACGACGTATCAAAACTCTTAGAGGAACTGAAAAAGGAAGATTGAAAAAGAAAACGGAGGATTATTCGAATTATTTATGTCTAAAGTTATCCTTATAGATGAATGTTGCCATTTAGAGTTTAAGGAAGGGGATCTCAAGGTTTGTTTAGTCTATCCGGGAGAAACAAAAGTAGGACTTTCAAGTTTAGCAATTCATAGAATTTACTCTATTTTAAATTCTATTGAAGGAATAAGTTGCGATTTATTTTTCTTAGATTCCGATTACTCTTTCTTTTTAGGCGAGGATCTTCTCTCTTTCGACGTCATTGCCTTTTCTATTACTTATGAAGAACATCTCTTTGTAGTAGCAAAATTTTTATACAAAAACGGTATTCCCCCTCTAAGGTCAGATCGGAAAGAAGGAGAATACCCTATAATTTTTGGTGGAGGAATAGGACTTTTTTACAACCCTACTCCTTTTTTGCCAATCTTTGATGTTGTTTACTTGGGGGAAGCTGAAGGAAGACTTGAAGAAGTTATAAAGAAACTTTCTGAAACAAACCTTGACATTGAATCCTTAGATGAATTTGACAACATTATAGTCAGTAAAAATTACAAATTTTTCTACGATGGTTACTTTGTAAAAGAAATAGTCGGAAAGAGGAAAAGAATTTTTCGGTCTCCAATTTTTAGTAAAACTCCTTCACACTCTTGTTTCCTGACAGGAGACACAGCTTTCAAAGATATGTTCTTAATAGAACTTAGCCGTGGCTGCATTGAAAAATGTCGCTTCTGTGTAGCCTCATACATGGGACTTCCCTTTAGAGAAAAAGATATTGAAGTTGTTGAAGAAGAAATAAAAATAGCTTCAAGGTATGGAGACAGAGTCGGTCTCATAGGGGCGGGAGTTTCGGACTACTCAAAAATGAAAGAACTTTTGGAAATTTTGAAAAAATACAACATGAAAGCCTCTTTCTCTTCTTTAAAAGCTTCATCTTCCGAAGAATATGTTTTCAAGATTATAGAGGAGTCCAAACAAAAAACTATTACGATAGCACCCGAAGCTGGAACAGAAAGGTTGAGATTTGCAATAAACAAGAAAGTTCCTGATGAAAGGTTCTTTGCATTTGCTGAAAAAGCTCTTCAGAGTGGGGCTGAAAATATAAAGCTTTACTTCCTAGTAGGACTCCCGAGCGAAACCCAAGAAGATCTAGAAGGAATAATTGAAATGGCAAGATCTTTTAGAGAATTAGCTTTAAAATTTTGGAAAGAAAGAAAAAGAACAGGAGAAATTCATCTTAGTGTAAATCCAATTATAGCAAAACCTTTTACTCCATTCCAGTGGTATGGAATGAACAGTAAGGGAGAAATTGAGAGAAAGTTAAAGTTTTTGAAAAAAGGAATTTCAAAAATCCCTAACGTCAAGCTTACCCACGAAAACGTTAAAGACGCAATAATGCAAGCTATTATTGCAAGAGGAGACACAAGAGTAGGAGAAGCTGCAGTTGTATCTGCCGTTACAAATACCAATATTAGAAGAAGTTTAAAAGAAAAAGGGTTAAAACTTGACGAACTTTATACTAGAGAAAGGGAAAAAAACGAGATCCTACCTTGGGAAATTGTAGAAAGCGGAATAAATAGAGAGTATCTTTGGAGAGAATACCAAAATACTTTTAGCGGAAAATCCACTCCTACCTGCTTTAAAGGTTGTAAGCTTTGTGGTCTTTGTAATTGAGAAATTTAAATGCAAATTCGCAAAATTTTTCATTAGGAAAAGGTAAAAATAGACAAAGAGAAGACTATAATGAAAATGAACAAATACGGAAGTTGGGAGTTAATCAAGTGCAAGTTTTCCAAAGGACTATAGAGAGGGAAACTACCTTTAGTGGAATAGGTCTTCACACAGGGAAGAAAGTAAGCGTAAGGTTATCCCCTGCTCCTCCGGATACAGGAATAGTGTTCATAAGAGTAGACAAACCTGGTTCCCCTTCCATTAAGGCTAGTCCTAAATATCTTTCAAAACTGTTTTACGCAACAAACCTCTCTAATGGAAAAATTTCCATACACACCGTAGAACATCTGATGGCAGCTCTTTCAGCTTTTGGAATAGACAATCTTTTTGTCTACCTTGATTCTGAAGAACTTCCAATACTTGATGGAAGTTCTGCTCCCTATGTTTATCTTTTCGAGGAATGCGGAATAAAGAAGCAGTCAAAAAAAAGAAAGTATGCAAGGTTAAAAAAGGAAGTTCTGATTGAACACGAAACAAAGAGAATAAAGGCAGAACCGGCAAGCGAACTTGTAATAGATAACACTATCTCCTTTGACCATACTTATAAGAAGATAAGATACCAAAGACTTGTCTATACCCATTCCCTTGAAAACTTTAAAGAAATATCCAAAGCAAGGACGTTTTGCTTTGCCCACGAGGTTGAATTTCTAAAATCACAGGGATTAGCAAAAGGAGGAAGCTTAGAAAACGCTATTGTCATCGATAAATACGACATATTAAACGAATCGGGACTTCGAATGGAAAACGAGTTTGTTGCCCATAAAACTTTAGACTTAGTAGGAGATCTATACATCCTCGGCTATCCACTTCTAGCAAGGATTACAGCTTATAAAACTGGACATGCACTTAATGCCATGTTGGTTAAAACCATTTACGAAAATAAACTGTTTGAAGTTGTTGAGTTTGAAGCAAGAGAAGACGGAAAGCTTTCCCCAGTAGTTCTTGATGAAGCTATTGCCACTAATTGAGAGTAACTAGTAACGGTAAAAATCTATTTCAAAAATCGAAGAAACAGCAGTTCTGATGAAGTTTCTTTCTCCTTCTGAAAGTTTTTTATCCCTTATGTAGGTAAGTAAAAGTGGTAAGAATACCTTTATTCTCTCGTCCCTTATTTTTTCTTTAAACCTAAAACAGAAATAGAGAATATTCATCTTTGTTTCAAAAGGAAGTTGCCAGTTAAATGCTTTACTTACCATTTCATCCAAGACCTTTTGAAAAAATTTCTCTGGAATGGAAACTTTAGAAAGGGCAGCTATTGAGTAGTTAAGGTAAAGGATGTCCTCTTTCCTTCTCAATGTACACCTTTTTAGAATAGAAAGAAGTTCTAATATGAATTTCTCCCTTTCTTCTTTACCAAGGCTTTCTTGTTCTTGAACCAGCTTTTCTATAACGTAAAGTCCCTTTAAATCCCTTTTGTTAAAAAGTCCCCTTAGAGCTTTAAGAGAAAAGTCCATCTTTTCTCCTTTACAAGAGAAGAAAGTCCTTTGCCCTTTATCCAAGCCAAAGTCTATCTTTTTAAGAACTGTCCTAAAAACAGGATTTAAGAGAGATGCCTTTAAAAGTTCTTCTTCTTTGAATTCCTTTACTGGAATTGGAAATATTTTCTGTAAAACTTCCTTAAATGGAAAAGTAAGTCTTCCTATTAAAACTATCTCTTTAACAGGAGGTCTCTCTTTGAAAGTTTCCTCAAAACTATAAAGGCTTAAGACAATAGAAGAAGACAAGTCTTTGGGTTTTTCAACAAAATCCCCGTAATTGGTTTCACCTGCATAGGGAGAAATAGCAAGTTTTATTTCTTCTTCAGAAATCTCTCTTTTGTAGTCGTCAAACTCTATTACTCTACTACCCTTAAAGAGAACTTTGGCTGCAAAACTTCTAAACTTATCAAGGACTATTCCCCTTAAACCTTCCTTTCTCAGCTGGGTATTTGAAATTCTTTTCTCAAGTAGGTATCTATTGAAAAGGTAGTTTCCAAGTCCATCAACAAAATGGTATTCTCCGATTGGTATTATTACAACAAACTGTCCCCCAATAGATACAGAGGTTTTCTTATAACCAATGTTTACAACTAAAGTCTCTCTATTAAAGAAGTTAAAATCGTAATATATAGAAAAATTTCTAGTGAAAGAGTTTCTAAAAAGATTTCTTATTAAAAATGTCGGTTTTCCGTATAGATACCCTGGCAAGATTATCTCTCTAAAAGAGCTTGCCGATACACCAAATAGGGCAAACTCCAGTATGTCTATAGCATCGTAGTAAATATTTCCAAGGTAGAGATACTTTGTCTTGTCAAGGTTATCAAGAATAGACAAAAGTTTTCGCTTTACTTCTATTGGAACTGTTTCATAATCAATACCAACCTCTTTTAAAAAAAGGTCTTTAATTTTAAAAGTTCCGTCTAAAGAAACCGACTCAGGATATCCGAAGTATACCCTCAAAATCTTACTACCTCGCGGTTAAATGCATGAAATTTTCCATCTTTTAAAGGATAGCCGTGAACAAAAACTGTTCTTTCTGGCGTAAGTCTTTCAATTAACTTTTCTAATTCAGCGTGCCCTGAATGGGCAGAGAAGTGGTGTTTTTTCAGTTCACACTTGAAAGCTTTGAAAATCCTCTTATCGTTAAGAAGTTTATAACCAAAACTTTCTTCAACCATGTATCCACTAAAAACTATGGCGTTTTTACCGTTTTTTGAAAGAATAGATGCATAAACGTAAGAAGGGGTTCCTTCCATGAGCATTCCTGAGGTTGAAACGATACAGTCAGCCTCCCGAAGATTTTCTTCACACGCTTCCAAGAAGTTAAGTCCATCGTAAGTAGGCGCAGGTTGAACAAAGTAGTTAAATAGTTTTCTATTAAGAAGGTTTTCGTAGATATTTGAAACTTCTCTTGCAAGACCGTCAACGTAAACTGTAATTGGAGGAAGTTTTCCACTCTTCATACCTTCTGTTAGAAGGAGAATTATCTCTTGAGCCCTTCCAAGGGCAAAAACTGGAATTAAAACTTTTCCTTTCCTTTCAAAAACTCTGATGAGAGTTTCGTAAAAATCGTTTATAGCTTTTTCTCTGTCAAAACTTCTGTTTGAGTAGTAATAGGTGCTTTCGGTTACAAGAAGGTTTGGGGATTCTGCCGGGAGAACTGCACCTTTTACGGTACTTTGTGGACTTAACGATATATCACCGGTATGGTAAATAGATTTATTGTCTTCGTACTTTATTACGATAGAAGCAGCACCTAAAATATGACCAGCCGGTAAAAATTCTACTTCAATATCTTTTATCTTAATAGCATCAAAAAAATCCCTTCTTTCAATTCTTTTAAAAGCTTCATCTAGAAGTTTATACTCATTCCACTCTGCTAAGGAGTTCTTTTCCTTTATGTACTTAACCTTTATCGCATCCTCAACCATTAGAGAAAGAAGCTGAGCTGTTTCGTGTGTCGTGTAGATCGGGGTTTCAGGATAGAAGGAGGAGAGAATATGAACACTTCCACAGTGGTCAACGTGGGCGTGAGTAATAAATATCGCATCAAGAGAAGGAGCAATGTTCTTTAGAAGTTCAAAATCTGGATAAGGATCTTTTGGGTTAAACCTTATTCCAGAATCAACTAAGATTCTTACATCGTCTACAATATAAAGGTAAGCACTAGCCCCTATTTCGTTTCCGCCACCAATAGGTATCAGAAGGTTTTCCATGGAAAGTAATTAAATACCATTTAAAATACAAAATCAACAGGCCTACCACATCTTGGACATTCTCCACTCTCAGGAAATAAGACTTCAACGTCGTAGCCTATTCTCCTTACTAAAATTTCTCCACAGAGAGGACAGTGGGTAGATTCCCTCTCTGGTTCTATTACATTACCAACGTAGACGTAGTAGAGATATTCTTTCGTTACATCGTAAGCTAAGTTCAAAACTTCCAAAGGTGTTGGAGGAGTATTCATCAATTTGTAAGCTGGAAAGAATCTTGAGTAGTGTATAGGAACATCCCTTCCCAAGTTTTCTGAAATCCACTTTCCAAACCTTTCAAAGAAATCTTCTGTAAATTCATCAAAACCAGGGACTATAAGTTTTGTTAACTCTAAGTGTTTACCAGCTTTTCTAATCTCTTCACAAACTTTCCAAACGTTTGGATTTGGAAATGAAGAAAATTTTGAATAGTATTCTTTATCCATTCCTTTTAAATCAACGTTGAAAGCATCTATAAAGGGCAAGATCTCCCTTAGAGCATCTATAGATATGTTGCCGTTGGTCACCATGACGTTAACAAGTCCAGCTTCCTTTATCCTCTTAGCAGTATCTTTTACGAACTCAAACCAAATTATCGGATCGTTGTAAGTATAGGCTATACCGATAGACCCGTATTGCTTTGCGTATTCTACGGCAATCTCTGGCAAAAATATTTCTCTTTTTGTCTCCTGCCTTGATATTTCCCAGTTTTGGCAAGATTTACAGTCAAGGTTGCAACCGTTTGTTCCAACCGAGAGTATGACAGACCCCGGATAAAAATGGTAAAGCGGTTTTTTCTCTATAGGATCATAAGCAAGGGACGTAATTTCTCCATAAACGGTTGTGTAAAGTTTACCTCCTCTATTTTTTCTAACAAGAC
Organism: Desulfurobacteriaceae bacterium; assembly: GCA_039832905.1. Classification (NCBI taxonomy): domain Bacteria; kingdom Pseudomonadati; phylum Aquificota; class Aquificia; order Desulfurobacteriales; family Desulfurobacteriaceae; species Desulfurobacteriaceae bacterium. The sequence goes on from JBDOLX010000036.1 coordinate 27,260, forward strand.
AAAATCCCTGTCCACCATCTAAGATTGTGCAGTTTCTTGGACATAAAGTACATCTTACCTTATTGTCTTCCAAAGGTTCCCAGTAATCTGCTAAGACAGTTAGCATAATTCCCTCCTTCGTGTTCTTACTTTTTAATTTAACCTACAGTGTAGAATTTGGAATACGAAAAAGATATATTTTTACTCTTGAGGATTAATTGGATATTAAGTATATAATGGAGATTAAGGTTGATTGGAATCTTGGAAAGTATAGGAAGAGTTGTCATTAATCTCTTTGAATTCTGGGGAAGTTGGCTAATAATTTCACTAAAAAGTCTAACCTTGGCTTTCTCAAAACCTTTCAGGATCAAACATTACTTACACCACCTTGCAAATATTGGAGCGGGATCTTTACCTGTCATTGCCATTACGTCCCTTTTCACGGGAGGAGTTATTGCCCTTGAAACGTATGAAGCCTTCCATCAGTTTAACGCTGAGTTTATGATCGGAGGAGTTGTTGCCATATCTATGTCAAGGGAAATGGCACCGGTTCTTACAGCACTTCTTCTAACTGCCCGATCAGGATCTGCCATGGCAGCAGAGATTGGAACAATGAAAGTAACTGAACAGATAGATGCCTTACGAATGATGGCTGTTGACCCGATTAAGTACTTGATCACACCAAGGGTTTATACATCTATCATTGCTGCTGTTCTCCTAACGATAATATCTGATGTAGTGGGTTACGTTGGAGGATATGTAGTTAGCGTGATGACTTTTGATATAAACAAGGTTCTTTACATGAAATACACTCAAACTCTTGTAGATTTTGGAGACGTTATTCATGGACTTATAAAAGCAGCAATTTTTGGACTTTTAGTATCTACGATTAGTTGTTTTTACGGGTACTTAACAAGAGGAGGAGCAAAAGGAGTAGGAGAATCTACAACAAAAGCGGTAGTAGTATCTTCTATCGCTATTCTCGTTTCAGACTACCTAATAACCTTCATACTGAGGTTCTTAAATCTATGAAAGAGGCCATTGTAGTTAAGGATTTAAAAAAGTCTTTTGGCAAAAAGGTTGTTCATAACGGGGTAAACTTTACTGTTTACGACGGAGAAATTTTCGTAATAATGGGACCATCGGGAACAGGTAAAAGTGTTCTTCTTAAGCAGATTGCAAGGTTAATAAAACCTGATAGTGGTAAAATAATTGTTTACGGAATGGACGTTTTAAATCTAGAAGAAGAGGAAGAAACTGCGTTTAGAGAAACCCTAACTTACGTTTTCCAAAGTGGAGCCCTTTTTGACTCTCTTCCTATTTGGTACAACGTTTCTTTCTATCTAATAGAGAAAAAAGGAATAAAGGAAAAGGAAGCTCGGGAAATTGCCAAACATTACCTTTCTCTTCTAGGATTAAGAGAAGTGGAAGATCTATTTCCCTCTGAACTTTCAGGAGGAATGAGAAAAAGGGTTGCTGTAGCAAGAGCCCTTTGTATGAATCCAAAGTGTATCCTTTTTGATGAACCAACATCTGGTCTTGATCCGGTTATGACAACAGTTCTTGATAGGTTAATCCTAAGGTTAAGGAATGAGTTTAAAAAAACATGCGTGGTTGTAACCCATGATGTAAACAGTGCTTTTAGAATAGCTGATAGGATCGCGATTCTTTGGAATGGTAAGGTTGTTCAAATTGGAACTCCAGAAGAAATAAAGAATTCTAAAAACAAGGTTGTGAAGCAGTTTATAAGTGGAGAAATCGAAGGACCTATCACAAACTCTTTGGAGAGAAACGATGGGTAAACTGTCTTTAGAAGCAAAAGTTGGTGCATTTGTTATTTTAAGTTTTTTAGGACTTGGAGTGATAGTAGCAAATCTAAATCCCTTAAAGTTTCAAAAAGCAGCCCCTCAAAGCTGTTGTTACTACCTTCTTTTTAGAAATGTAGCAGGTCTAGAGAAAGATGCCCCTGTAAGGGTTGCAGGAGTAGAAGTTGGTAGAGTAGAAAAGATAGACGTGAAAGGAACTCTTGCAGAAGTTAAGGTTATTTTCTTTAAACCAATAAAGGTCTATAAAAATGCTAAAGCACGAATAGAAACCATGGGACTGATGGGAGAGAAGTACATAGAGTTCTATCCAGGTTCCCCTCCAGCTCCTCCACTTACACCGGGAACGGTGATAGAAAATACCCAAAGTGTAGCCTCTATGGATGAACTCCTACTGGCTCTTTACGAAACTGTAGAGAACTTTAACAAGGCTTTAATAACTTCCGATGGAAAGAACAGGTTAGCAATTATAATGGAGGAAGTTTCCCACCTTACCTTAACTGTAGATCAGACTGTTAACACTTTAAATCAGGTGATAGAAGAAAATAGGGATGCGTTAAGAAAAACTCTCCAAAACGTATTGGCTTTATCAATGGCACTAAACGAAGAACTAACCCAAGTACTTGATAACGTAAACTCCTTAACAGTTCAATTATCAGAAATGGTATCAGAAAACAGAGAAGATATTAGAACCGTTGTGGTAAACCTTAAGAAAGTTACTGAGAAATTACCTGAGCTTACACAAAAGGCAGAACTTATTTCTAAAGAATTAGAAGAAACGATAAAAGAAAGTAAAGGGAACATTCAAGAAAGTCTTCAAGATTTAAGGTTTTTAGCAGGAAACCTAAAAGAGGTTTCTAAGGATATAAAAATTTTAGTTTCAAAAATAAATGAAGGGAACGGAACGATTGGAAGACTTGTAAACGATGATACCCTCTACAGGAGCGTTTCAGATACAGCAAAAACTTTAGGAAAATTAGCAAGTAAATTTGAGGAAACAAAGACCTATATAGGCTTCAGTGGAGATGTAAACACCAAAACAGGAGATACAAGGGGACTCCTTACCTTTAAAGTTGTTCCATCAGAAGACCATTACTACTTACTTGAAGTTGTTGGAGACTCTCAAGGAAAAGTTGATAAAAAATACTACTACGTTACCAGTGGAAACAGCACTTCTTTAAGAAAAGAAATAGAAAGAAGTTATCGCTTAGAACTTACGTTGCAGTACGCTAAAGTTTTTAGAGACAGATTGCTTTCCAGAAATGGCAAATTTGTTTTAAGGGGAGGATTAAAGGAAAGTACAGGAGGGGTAGGTCTCGATTACACCATAGGGAAGTATACTCTCTTTTCAGACCTTTGGGATTTTGGAAGAGAAGACGAAGATGGAAAAGAAATTCCACCTCACCTTAGGGTAGGTTTAAAATACAACATTAGCGATAATTGGTTCTTTTACCTTGGAGGAGATGAACTTCTTTACAAAGATTACAGAGGATTTTTCTTAGGAACAGGATTACTGTTTGGAGACGAAGACCTAAAATATCTACTTACTTCTGTTCCAGCTGGAGGATTTTAATGATAGTTGTGATTGATTACGGCATGGGAAACTTAAGGAGCGTTAGCAAAGCTTTGGAGTTTGTAGGAGCTAAGGTAGAGGTAAGTGAAGATCCACAGAAACTAAAAGATGCAAAAGGTTTGGTTCTTCCTGGCGTTGGAGCTTTTAAAGATGCCGTTAAGAACTTAAAGGAGAAAAAACTTTGGGACGCGATAATAAAAGAAGTAGAAAAAGGCAAACCTATTCTAGGTATTTGTCTTGGACTTCAGCTTCTTTTTGAAAAGAGTTATGAATTTGGAGAAACGGAAGGGTTAGGACTTATAGAAGGTGAAGTTGTAAAGTTTGAACTTCCAAAAGATTTAAAAATTCCCCATATGGGCTGGAATCAAATTGAAAAGAAAAAGGAATCTGAACTTCTTAATGGAATAGAAAATGGAGAGTTTTTCTATTTCGTTCACTCTTACTATGTGAAACCAAAAGACGAAAAGGTTAAACTTACAGAAACAGAATACGGAGTAAAGTTCACCTCCTCAATTGAAAAAGACAACATTTTTGCCACTCAGTTTCACCCTGAAAAGAGCCAAAAGGTTGGCTTAAGATTACTTGAAAACTTCTTAAAAGTAGTTGAGAGGGCATAAAGATGAGAAGAAAAGGGTTTACCTTGATTGAACTTATGGTCGTTATTGTTATTTTAGGACTTCTTGCTGCTCTTGTAGCTCCAAAGTTCTTAAAGAGAGGGGAAGAAGCAAAACTAACAACGACTCAAGTTCAAATGAAGAACATAGAACAAGCGTTAAAACTTTATAAACTCCACAACTCATCTTATCCAACGACAGACCAAGGACTCAAAGCCCTTGTTGAGAAACCTGAAAGTGAACCTGTTCCTAAAAATTGGAAAGGTCCATATCTTGAAAACGTTCCTAAGGACGCTTGGGGAAACGATTTTATTTACATCTCAGATGGAAAACACTTTATTCTCATATCGCCCGGAGCTGATGGAGAAGAAGAAACAGAAGATGACCTAAAAGTGGAAGGGTAAAGTAATGGTTATATACGGCATAAACCCTGTAGCAGAAGCAATAAGGTCAGGATATCCTGTTCTGAAAATATACGTTGAAGAAAACTTTAGAGATAGAGAAAGAATTTTACCTTTAGTAAGAAAGCAGGGAATAAAGGTAGTAAAGGTTAACAAAAAGAAACTTTTTGATGTAGCAAAAACGGAAAAAAATCAAGGCATTGTAGCTGTTGTTTCTCCAGTAGAACCCAAAAGCTTTGAGGAACTTGCAAAAGAAGCTATTGAAACAAAAGGATGTCTTCTATTCCTTGATAGAATAGAAGATCCCCACAATCTTGGGGCTATCTTTCGTTCAGCTGATGCTTTTGGTGTAATAGGTTTAGTTCTTCCGAAAGATAGAAGTGCCACTATTAGTGATACAGTAGTAAAAGCATCAACGGGAGCTGTTTTTTATGTTCCGTTTTCTATAGTTTCCAGTTTCTCGAACGCCCTAAGAAAGTTCAAAGACATGGGCGGTTGGCTTGTTGGTCTTGAGGCAGGGGGGAAAGATATAAGCAAATATTCATTTCCTTTTCCTTTGGGGCTTGTAGCAGGTTCGGAAGGCAAAGGTCTTTCAAGGACAACCTTAAAACAGCTGGATGACGTAGTTTCAATACCGATGAGGGGACATGTAAATTCTTTAAACGTTTCAAACGCTGTAGCAATAGGTCTTTACTGTGTATCTATGCAACTATAACTTTTTGGTCTTATCTTTTTAGTTAACAACTTTTTAAAAGAGGAGGAAAAATGGAAAACCTTAAAGGTAAGATTGTTTTTATTCAGACAGCTGGAGGTGAAAGCGTTATTCCTTCTTCAGGAATTATTGGCATTTTGGAAGAAATAGGAGAGGACTACCTTAAAATCAAAGATGCCGGCGTTTTTGCCCTTTTACCGACAACTAAGGGAGCACAGGCAACAATTATGCCTCTTGATCCAACAGCAAACGAACCAGTAGAAGCTTACATTATGAAATCTCAGGTAGTTTCTGTTGTTCCTGTTGGAGATAGATCCAAGTTAAAAGAGTTTCACCAACAGTTTAAAGCAGCAGCTGCCGGGATAGAACTTGCAACTCCAGGTTCCATAGACCTTTCTAAGATTAAAGAGTTTCCTAAAGGAGGAAAAGGAGGACTTTCCATTACATGAAAATAGAGGATCTTCTCTTTTCCCTTCCCCTTCCTGTTGCCCTCACCGACGGGGAAGGGAGAATATCTTACGTCAACCAAAAAATGGAAAGTTTCTTAAATAGATCCCTAAAATACTTAAAAGATAGAAAACTTTCAGAATTTTTCAAAAACAAAAAGGATATAGAAGAACAAATAAAAAAGTCCTATACAGAACTTCTTGAAATTTTCGGTTTTAAGGACAACGGTCATTATTTAACTTTCGCTCCTTTGTACATTTCTTCTAAGGTTGAAGGAGTTATTGTTATAGTCCAGCAAGATACTAGCCCTTTTGAAAAAGATATTACCCTTTTCTTGAAAGGAATTTCTCACGAAATAAGAAACCCTTTAGGAGGCATTAAAGGGGCAGCTAAACTTTTATCTACACTAAAAAGTTATGATAAAGAATTGGTCTCTGTAATCCTTGAAGAAACAGAAAGAATAGAAAGGTTTCTAGACAATATTGTAAAAGCTTTTGACTTTTCCAAACTGAGCTTTTCAAGAAGAAATATCCACGAAATCATTCAAAGTGTCGTAAAACTTTTTGAACACGAAATAAAGAGGCACAAAGTCAAAGTTGTTTACAATTTTGACCCTTCTTTACCTGAGATTTTGTTAGATTCAGACAAAATTACTCAGGCAATAATAAACATCTTTAAGAACGCTTTAGAGTCCCTTACCGATGCTAAAGATAAATTGATAAGAATAGAAACCGGTTATGCTATTCAACCGTCAGGATTTATTTTCATTAGGATAGCAGATACAGGCTGTGGAATGGACGAAGAAGAACTTAAGAACTTTTTCCTGCCGTTTTTTACAACTAAGGAAAAAGGAACTGGACTTGGAACTTTTATTGCTAATGAGATAGTAAAAGGACATGGTGGAGAACTAAAAGTTAAAAGTGAAAAAAATGTTGGAACAGAAATAACAATTTTCTTACCAATGAGAAGGAACGATGGCAAAGATTTTAATAGCAGATGACGAAAAAAGTATAAGAGTCGTCCTAAGAAAATTTCTAACATCGCTGGGACACAAAGTTGTAGAAGCAGAAGATGGCGAAAAAGCTTTGGAAATTTTAAGGGAAGAAAAACTGGACTTAGCTTTTGTTGACATAAGAATGCCAAAGTTAAGCGGGCTTCAAATTCTTGACAAAGTGAAGGATGTTCCGGTAGTAATGCTAACGGCTTACGGCACAATGGATTACACAGTTCAAGCTATTGAAAAAGGAGCAGTTGAATATATTACAAAACCTTTTTCTTTGGAAGAGATAAAAGAACTTCTTGAAAGAATTTTGTCTTGTCATGAGAAAGAGGAAGAAGAAAACATAGAAGGGCAAGATGAAATTGTTGGAACAAGCAAGAAGATGCAAGAGGTTTTTAAGTTTATAGGAAGAGTTGCTAAAAGTGATGCAACAGTTCTAATCTTAGGAGAAAGTGGCACGGGAAAAGAACTTATCGCAAGAGCTATCCATAGGTATTCGAATAGAAAAGATAAACCTTTTGTTGCTGTAAACTGTGCAGCTTTACCTTCAAATCTTCTTGAAGCAGAGCTTTTTGGCTACGAGAAGGGAGCTTTCACTGGAGCGTTTTCAACAAAGAAAGGGCTTTTTGAGCAAGCTAACGGTGGAACGATATTTTTAGACGAAATAGGAGAATTGGAGCTTTCTTTACAGTCAAAACTTTTAAGAGTTTTGCAAGAAAAAGAGATAAGACGGGTCGGAGGAAATAGAACAATAAAGGTTAATATTAGAGTTATAGCTGCAACAAATAAGGATTTAGAAGAAGAGGTAAGAAAAGGAAATTTTAGAGAAGATCTTTACTACAGACTTAACGTAGTAAGTATTTCTTTACCTCCATTAAGAGAGAGAAAAGAGGATATAATTCCTCTTGCTCAATACTTCATAAGGAAGTTCTCTAAAGAATTTAAACTTCCACTAAAAGAGCTTTCGTCCAAAGCTAGAGATTGGCTCTTAAACTATTCCTTTCCGGGAAATGTAAGAGAGCTTGAAAATATGATTCTACGTGCAATGATTCTTTCTCCAGTTGATGTCATAGATGTTGAAGATCTAAAACCAAATTTAAATGCGAAACCTTCCTTTTCCATCGATGAGGCTATAAGAAGTTGGATAAAGTCTTTGAAAAACGAAAGAAACCTTTACGATATCGTTATCAAAAAAGTGGAAAAAATCCTAATTTCTGAAACTTTAAAGAAATGCGATTACAATCAAGTTAAAGCCGCGAAGGTGCTTGGTATCCATAGAAATACCTTAAGAAAGAAAATTAAGGAGTTAGGAATTGAAAGATGAAAATTAATTTTCCTCTATCAGTTTTAATTATATTATCCTTATAATAAGGATACAATATTATGTTAGATAAGCATTGACTAACCTAAGCATATGACCTATTATTAATCCTTAGCAGGTTAGAAACATGAGGAGATGCGAAATATTGGATAAAGTTAAAAGGCAAGTAATACTTTGTCAGGATGGGTCTCCGTTCGTCCCACAGTATCCGGGTGGGATAAACGTTGCAAGATGTAATGGATGTGGCGAGTGTGTAAAGGTTTGTTCTCAAAACTGCATAGAACTTCAAGAAATTAAAGGAAAGAAAGTAGCAGTTATTGTTTCTCTGGAATACTGTATTGGCGATGGAATGTGTAAACTCGTCTGTCCAAACGATGCTTTCTTGTGAGGCTTTAACTGTTCCTCCAGTTTGGAGGACTTAGAAATTAAAGAAGAAGATCTTCTTTCGGATGAGAATGGAAATTATGCTTATCTAACTTTTGGAGGGCATCTTTATACTCCAAGTTTCCTGCAAGCAATCGATGTTAAAAGTTGTGAGAAGTGTGAAAAATGTTTAGACATGTGTGAAACCAGAGACCTTGACAATGAAGGGAATATAATTCCTGCTTTTCCGGAACTTTGCAATGGTTGCAGACACTGTGTCCATGTGTGTTCATCAAAAAGTATAAAAGCTTCCCCAATTCCCTTGGAAGAAATGATAAAGCGCGTGAGAAAAAGGAAACTAACTACAGATGTTAAACCTTAGCGCCGTAACTTCTATAATCTTGATGATGTCTGGATGATCCTGCAAGAAACGTTTCAAACTCTTTAAAGATAAAGGCTTCTTCGGCTTAACCATAATTTCCAAACATTTAGGGTTCTTAATGAAGCTAATTAACGGATAGGCAATTCTTTCTCTAAAAACTGGATTATTTTCTGCGTTCTTTTCTATAGCTGTGATAAATCTCTCTTTTAGTTCTTCAGGAGTCTTTCCTTCCTGTCTTGCTTCATATTCTAGAAAAGTTCTTAGAAGACCTAAATCTTTATACTTTAGCGATAAATAAGCAAGTTCTATTTTTCCAATCAAGTATCTGTTAAGGGTTTTTCCTTTTAAAAATTTTTCCAATCTTTCTCTGGTTAAGTTTTTCAGAGAAACGGATAATTGAAAATTAGCAAGATTTTCAAGGTGGGTTGTAAGATACGAGAAGAAAATGTCATCTTCAAACAAATAGCCTGCCTGGAAGTCAACTTCTAAAAGATTTTCGGAAAGCCCTAAGGTTTTTAGAAGTCCAGAAACAACAGGAAAGCCGGGAGGAATTATTAAACCTTCAACATTAACTTTTAGACTTTCTGGAAGTTCTTTCTTTCTCGCAAATAGTGGTAAATCAATGGTGATTCTCCTTACAAAAAGATCTATACCAAATTCCGAGGTTTTTAGATTCTTGATAACAATTTCATTGGAAAGTAGGTAATAATTTAAATCACTATAGGAAACCTTTATAGGCAACGTGGAAATTTTTGCATCAAGCTTTTCTTTTATCTTACTTTCAACAAAACTTTCTAAAGCTAAATAGGAAGAAAGGAGAGTAAGAAGAAAAAAAAGAAAAGTAAAAATCCACCTTGTCATCTTTTTTACCTTAACTCCTTGCTGATTTTATGAACAGTATCTACCAAGAACTTTGCTTTTTTAGGATCTGTAGGTGGCAGGATTCCGTGTCCAAGGTTAAATATGTGTCCTTTAGCTTTTAAACCCTCTTGCAGTATCTTTCTAACTTTTTCCTCGATAGTTTTTTCATCTGCAAAGAGAGCTACTGGATCGAGATTTCCTTGAATTGATTTATCAATCTTAGAAAGTACAAAGGAGATTTCCGTTTTCCAATCAAGCCCAATTACATCAACGTTTAGTTTGTTGTTTACTTCTAAAAGGTGGGCTGCATTAACTCCAAAGTGAATTATAGGAGTCTCTGGATGTCTTTTCTTTAATTCATTAACAATTCTTTCTGTATATGGAAAAACAAACTTTTCATAATCTTCTTTTGAAAGAACTCCCATCCAAGAGTCAAATATTTGAATTAAATCAACGCCAGCTTTGATTTGAGAAGAAAGGTACTCTATGACTGTTTCCGTAAGTTTTGACATAAGGGCATCCCAGAGCTCTGAATTATTCCACATTGTAGATTTGGCTGCAATGTAGTTCTTAGAACTTCCACCCTCTAACATATAGCTTGCCAGCGTAAATGGAGCTCCAGAAAAACCGATTAGAGGTCTATCGGTAAGTTTTTTCTTTATCAACTGGATAGTTTCAAGAACGTAAGGAAGATCTTCAGAAGGGTTTGGAACTTTAAGCTTTTCAACATCGCTAATAGTTTCAACTTTCGGCTCTAAAACAGGGCCTTTACCTTCGACAAAGTTAACGCTTATTCCCATTTTTTCAACAGGAACTAAGATATCAGAAAAAAGAATAGCTGTATCAACGCCAATCTCTTCAATTGGTATCAAAGTAACTTCTGCTGCGAGTTTGGGATTTTTACACAAATCCATAAAGCTACCAGCCTGAGCCCTTATTTTTCTATAACGTTCAGAGTATCTTCCTGCTTGTCTCATAATCCATATTGGAGTATAGTCGGTCCTTTCTCCTCTTGCAGCTTTTAAAATTGGATGGTCTTTCATCTTTGAACTCCTTTTTTAGGTAAGTCTTCAAGAATTCCTTTTTTTCTTAACTCCAATTTTCATTTTGATAGGAACGTAATTACAGATTGGATCTTCCTGCATGTAGTCCCCATATTCCCAGTAAGCCCTTACTCTACAACCATTGCATATTTTTACATATTCGCAGCTGCCGCACCTACCTTTAAATTCTTCTATCTTTCTCATATCTTGCATTATCTTTGACTCAAACCAAGCTCTGTGGAATGGAACTTCAAAAACGTTTATATCCGAAATAGGGAAATAGCTACAAGGTTTTAGCCATCCGTGGCAGTCAATGTAAGCGATGTACTGTCCAGCTACGCACCCCTTCCCGCCACCAGTTCCAAAGACAAGATTTCTTCTTTTAAGATCTAATCCGTCCCTTTTAGCATTTTGGTTAAAGATTCTGTAATAATGGGGAGCGCAAGTAGGTCTTACTAAAATGGTATTATCCCCTTTCAAAATTAACTCTTTCTCAAGCTCATAATGCCAGTTTAGCCAATATTCAGATTCTTTCTCATCTAAAAGTTCAGCGTTGGCTTCTTCTCCTCTTCCAACAGGTAAAACTAAAAACATGTACCAAGCTCTAGCACCAAGTTCTCTTGCTTTTTTGTAAACGTTTGGAATGTCAAAAGCGTTTCTCTTAGTGAAAGAGGAATTTATGAGAAATGGAATGTTGTGCTTTCTAAAAAGTTCTGCTGCTTTAATTACTCCTTCAAAAGCTCCAGGCTGTTTTCTAAAGTCGTCGTGAATTTCAGCAGTTGAACCATCAAGCGATAAAGAAACCATTTTTATTCCGACTCTTTTCATTTCTCTACAAACTTCATCGTCAACAAGAACTCCATTTGTAGCAATACACATTCTAAAACCTTTTTCTGTTCCATAAGCAGCAATGTCCCAAAGGTCTTCTCTTAAAAGAGGTTCTCCACCGGTTAGAACAACTGTCGGTTTGGAGAGTTTTCCAATATCGTCAAGAAGTTTCTTTGCATCTTCAAAAGAAAAATCTCCTTGTTCAGACTCCATAGTAGAAGAAGAACGGCAATGAATGCATTTTAAATTACAACGCCTTGTAACTTCCCATGCTATCCATTTAGGTAAAAACTCTTCTTTTGTTGCCATTTTAACCTCGAATTTAAACATTTTGAGAAAATAAGTTTATCAAACTTTCTAAAAGGGGATTTTAATTGGAATTGAAAACAAGAGAAACTAAAAAGAAGAGAAAAAGGAAGGAACCCTTATCCCTCCCTCACAAGAACTTCTAGCTTCTTAGCCTGTTCAGCTGCAGTTAAAGCATCTATCATTTCATCAAGTTCACCATCAAGAAACTCTTGAAGGTTATAAAGAGTTAACTTTATTCTATGATCTGTTACTCTACCTTCAGGGAAGTTGTAGGTTCTAATCTTTTCGCTTCTATCCCCACTTCCTATTTGAGAACGTCTTTCAGAATCAAGCTTTTCTTTTTGTTGTCTTTCGTAATATTCCTTTAACCTTGCCCTTAAGATCTTCATAGCTTTTATACGGTTCTGAATTTGGGAACGCTCATTAGAACAGGTAACAACTATTCCGGTTGGAATGTGAGTAATCCTTACAGCAGAGTCAGTAGTATTTACGTGCTGACCACCAGCGCCAGAAGAACGGTATGTATCAATTCTTAAATCCTTTTCATCAATGTGAATGTCAACTTCTTCTGCCTCTGGAAGAACAGCAACCGTTGCAGTAGATGTATGAATTCTTCCTCCTGACTCTGTAACAGGAATTCTCTGAACTCTATGGACGCCACTTTCGTACTTGAGTCTGCTGTATGCACCTTTTCCAGAAATGGTAGCCACAACTTCTTTAATTCCACCAAGTCCGGTCTCGTGAAGGGAGATAATTTCTACACTCCAACCTTTCTTCTCT
>JBDOLX010000037.1 GCA_039832905.1 Desulfurobacteriaceae bacterium
CTCCATTCCCAGGAATTCCCATTTTTTTCCTAATTATGGGACTTGTTTTTAAACTAACCTTTGTTTTTAGTTCACCAATAAGTGAATTTATTGACAGAATTTTTAGTGAGTTTTTACCAAGTTTTGTTCTTACCAATTTTTCATTCTTGCCAAAAAGTATTGTATCCCTTATTAACGATGGTATTTTGGCGGGGGTTGGATCTGTTATTGTTTTCTTACCAGTTCTTGGTGTTCTCTATCTTCTCATGTCTGTCTTGGAAGACACAGGCTACATGGCAAGAGCAGCGGCTTTGTGGGATAACTTTATGAGAATCTTCGGACTAAGTGGAGCTTCAGTAATACCGATTATTTTAGGTTTTGGCTGTAACGTTCCTGCTATTTACGCTACAAAAGCGATGAGGTCTTCTTCTCAAAGGCTTATTACTATGCTGATAATTCCATGGATTTCTTGTGGAGCGAGACTCCCCGTTTATTTACTGCTAACAAGCTTATTCTTCAAAGAGTATCAAACCCTTGTTATTTTAACTCTTTATGCTGTAGGGATATCTCTTGCATTGCTTTTGGCTTTTATTCTTTCTCACTTTTTAGACAAGACAAAAGACGATTTCTTTATAGAACTTCCAAGGTATAAGTTTCCCTCCTGGAACGTTGTTTTTAACCAGACTTTCTTAGAAGTTAAAGATTTTGTCTATAAAGCTGGAACTATTATTTTTGCCATTTCAGTATTCATTTGGGCTTTGGCCTCTTTACCGACTACCGAATCTTACGCGGGAGAAAACACTTTAATAGGTCACGTTGGGAAAATGCTTCTTCCCCTCTTTCAGCCAATAGGAATAGAAGACTGGAAACTAATAGTTGCACTCATTTTTGGAGCTGTTGCAAAAGAGGTAATAGTTGGAACTCTTGGAACGCTTTACAGTGGTGAAGCTTTAAAGTACGTTCTTTCTCCTGAAGCCGCACTTGCGTATCTATTTTTTGTTTTACTTTATATTCCTTGTGCTGCTACTATTGCAGCTATAAAGCAGGAAAGCGGTTCTTGGAGATGGGTAATTTTTTCCGTTGTCTTGGAACTTATCGTTGCATACCTTGTAGCCTTCACAGTTTATAGAGTAGCAAAAGTTATCTTCTAGAGATTAAAGGATGGGGAAGAAAAAGACAGTTTACGTTTGTCAAACTTGTGGATTTAAATCTTTTAAATGGGCGGGAAAGTGTCCAGATTGTGGCAGTTGGGGAAGTTTTGTTGAAGAAGTTGAATTTTCAAAACCTTCCAATATTAGAACTTCTTGGGTAAAACCGACAAGGAAAGAACCTTTACCTTTAAGCAAAGTAGGAGAGGAAAAGGCAGAAAGAATCTTTTCTGGAATTAATGAGTTTGATAGAGTTCTTGGTGGAGGGGTAGTTAAAGGCTCTGTTATGCTTCTTTCGGGAGAGCCAGGAATTGGTAAGTCTACCTTTTTACTTCAGCTTTCTGAAAAGTTCTCAAGATATGGGAAAGTTCTCTACATTACAGCCGAAGAATCTCCAGAACAGGTAGCTTTAAGGGCAAAAAGGCTTGGAATTACCCAAGATGAAATTTATCTTCTTGCAGAGAATAACCTTGAAGAAATTGCGAATTTTATAGAAAAGGTAGAACCATCTTTTGCAATCTTTGATTCTATTCAAACCTTTTACCTCCCTTACATTGAATCTGCCGCTGGTTCAGTGTCACAAGTAAGGGAGTGTGCTGCTTTTATTACAAACATCTCAAAGAGTAAAAAGATTACTTCGTTCATTGTTGGACATGTTACGAAAGAGGGGAATATTGCAGGACCAAAGGTTTTAGAGCACATTGTAGACGGTGTTTTCCAGTTTGAAGGGGATAGAGGCTACAACTTTAGGGTATTCAAAAGTTTAAAAAATAGATTTGGTTCTACCGGAGAACTTGCTGTCTTTGAAATGACAGATAGAGGACTTATAGAGGTTCCAAATCCTTCTGAGTTTTTCCTTTCGGAAAGACCTGTTGGGAAACCGGGGACTGTCGTTTTTGCTGGCATGGAAGGAAGTCGTCCTCTTCTTTTAGAGGTTCAAGCACTCGTTACTAGGGCTACCTTTTCAACTCCTCAAAGAAGGGCAAAAGGCATTGATGTTAACAGACTCTCTATAATAGTTGCTGTAATTGAAAAGGAGCTTGGGTATCCTTTGAGAAACTTTGATGTCTTTGTGAATATTGTAGGAGGTATCAGGGTAGATGAACCTGCAGTAGATTTACCGATTGCTGCTGCAATAGTTTCCAGCTACCTTGAAAGACCTGTCAAAGAGAGAGTTGTTCTTTTTGGAGAGGTTGGACTAACTGGAGAGGTAAGAAGAGTTAAGTTAGAGGAATTAAGAGTAAAAGAAGCTGAAAAAAACGGTTTTGAAGCTGTTTTGGATATTTCTTCAATCCTTGAGATACCTGAGAAAGTTTTGGAATAGTTTTGAAAATAAAAAAGCCCCGCCACTGGCGGGGCTGAGCACAAGATTATCTAAAGTATTAGTTTTCAGTAGCTTTTTCGCAAGGAGCCCAAGATACTTTTCTATATTCCTTCCTTCCGGTTCCTGCAGGGATAAGTCTTCCGATAATAACGTTTTCTTTGAGACCTCTTAGGTAATCACGCTTACCGGCAATAGCTGCTTCAGAAAGAACTCTTGTTGTTTCTTGGAAGGATGCAGCAGAGATAAAGGAGTCTGTGGAGAGAGCAGCTTTTGTAATACCTGTTAAAACAGGTCTTGCCTTAGGAGGTCTCTTACCTTCCCTAAAGAGTTGGTCTCTGACTCTTTCAAACTCTTCCCTATCAACGATTTCTTCAACCAAGAAGTTGCTATCTCCTGCATCCTCAATTCTTACTTTTGAAAGCATCTTTCTGATGATTACTTCAAAGTGTTTGTCGTTAATGTCAACTCCTTGTGCACGGTAAACGGACTGTATTTCATCAAGTAAGAATCTTGCTACAGCTCTTTCTCCTAGGATGTTAAGAATGTCGTGTGGATTGAGCTGTCCGTCTGTAAGAGGTTCTCCAGCCTTAACGTAGTCACCGGTTCTTACATAGATGTACTTACCTTTTGGAACTTCGTATTCTCTTTTTACGCCGGTTTCTGGATCGAGGATTGTAATAATCTTCTTGTTCTTGTCGGTTTCAATGTAAACCTTTCCGCTGATTTCAGCCAAAATCGCAGTATCTTTGGGTCTTCTTGCTTCAAAGAGTTCCGCTACTCTTGGAAGACCACCTGTAATGTCCTTTGTACCGCCGATCTTTCTTGGAAGTCTTGCAATCTGTTCACCAATTTCAACTTTCTGTCCTTCTTTGACCATTATTCTTGCACCAACAGGAAGTGGGTAGAAGTCAATAACGTTTCCTTCATCGTCAAGAAGTTCAACTGTTGGCTCGTAAGGTAAGGTTCTGTACTCTATAACGACCGGTTCATTTTCGGAAATGGTAACTCCCGGAATAATGTCCTTGTATTTAACTGTTCCGTTCTTTAAAGCGAGAATTGGGATTGCGTGAGGATCCCATTCAGCCAGAATTTGGCCTTTCTGAACTTTGTCTCCGTCTTTTACTCTTAAAATAGCAGCGTATGGGAGATCGTATCTTTCAAGGTGTTTTCCTGTCTTTTCATCAACTACCGCTATCTTCCCGGCTCTGTTGATAACAATAGTATTTCCATTTCTGTCTACTATTGTGTTTACGTCAAAAATCTTCACGATACCATCATGTTTGGCTCTATATTCGGAGGCCTCAGCTCCACGCATAGCGATACCACCAATGTGGAAGGTACGCATGGTGAGCTGAGTTCCTGGTTCACCGATGGACTGAGCTGCTATGATACCAACAGCTTCTCCAAGCTGAACAGGTCTTCTTCTTGCAAGGTCTCTACCGTAACACTTGGCACATACTCCAAAAGAAGCACGGCAAGTAAGAACAGATCTAATTTTAACCTTATCTATTCCAAGGTCTTCAATTCTTTGGGCTATTTCATCGCTTATTTCTTCATCTTTCTTAACAAGAACTTCTCCTGTTAGAGGATCAATGATGTCTTCAGCTGCGTATCTTCCAGCAATTCTCTTGGAAAGTGGAATAACAATTTCTCCAGCTTCAATTAAAGCAGATACTTCAATTCCGTCATCGCATCCACAGTCTTCCATGGTGATAATTACATCTTGGGCAACGTCTGCAAGTCTTCTTGTAAGGTATCCAGCGTCGGCAGTCTTTAGAGCTGTATCTGCAAGACCCTTTCTCGCACCGTGTGTGGAGATAAAGTACTCAAGAACTGTTAGACCTTCACGGAAGTTAGAAATAATAGGTGTTTCGATAATTTCACCGGAAGGTTTAGCCATAAGACCACGCATACCGGCAAGCTGTCTAATCTGTGTAACGTTACCACGGGCTCCGGAGTGTAGCATCATGAATACAGGGTTAAATCTTCCGTCGTTTGGAAGTCTTCCACGACCATCGAGGTCATGGTTTTTCATGTAATCCATCATGTCTTTTGTAACTTGTTCTGTAATCCTTGTCCAGATGTCAACTATCTTGTTGTAACGTTCATCCTTAGAAAGGAGACCTTTCCTGTATCCTTCCTCTATTTCTGCAACTTCTTTTTTAGCTTTCTCAATTAACTCTTTCTTAGAAGGTGGAATGTGTAGGTCATCAATTCCAATTGATAGTCCGCCAAGAGTAGCTTGGATGAAACCAGCCTCTTTAATTCTGTCAAGCATATCGACAGTGATTTCGTTTCCAAGTTTCTTATGAATATCAGCAATAAGTTCTGCTACTGCTTTCTTTGTCATTACTTTGTTAACAAATGGGTAGTTTTCAGGAAGTAGTGTATTGAACTTAACTCTTCCAACAGTTGTTTCTATAACCTCAGGTTTTCCAGAAGGACTCTTATGGGCAGGAATTCTTACCTTTATCTTAGCGTGAAGATCAACTTCTCCAAGGTCTAAAGCTTTTAGGACTTCATCTATTGAAGAAAATGCCTTTCCTTCTCCCTTGGCACCTTCTTTTTCAAGAGTCATGTAGTAAAGACCAAGAACCATGTCTTGAGATGGAACTGCAAGTGGCTTTCCGTGAGCAGGGGATAAGATGTTCTGGGTAGATAGCATCAATGTGTAAGCTTCAAGCTGAGCCTCTAAAGAAAGTGGAACGTGAACTGCCATTTGGTCACCGTCGAAGTCCGCGTTGAACGCGGTACATACGAGAGGGTGAAGCTGAATAGCTTTACCTTCTACAAGAACCGGTTCAAACGCTTGGATAGATACTCTGTGAAGTGTTGGAGCACGGTTTAGAAGAACAGGGTGTTCTTTAATCACTTCTTCCAAGCACTCCCAAACTTCAGGCTCCTGCCTTTCAACCATTTTCTTAGCTTGTTTTACAGTGTTGGCATATCCTTTCTCTTCAAGTCTTCTATAGATGAAAGGTTTGAACAGTTCAAGAGCCATTACCTTTGGAAGACCGCACTGATGCATCTTTAGTTCTGGACCGATAACAATAACGGCACGTCCTGAGTAGTCGACACGTTTTCCAAGAAGGTTTTGTCTAAATCTACCTTGCTTACCTCTTAAAACATCTGATAGTGACTTTAATGGGTGTCCTTTAGAACTCTTAACAGGTCTTCCTCTTCTTCCGTTATCTATAAGAGTGTCAACAGCTTCTTGGAGCATACGCTTTTCGTTTCTAATAATGATATCTGGAGCATCAAGCTCGATGAGTCTCTTAAGTCTGTTGTTTCTGTTTATAACTCTTCTATAAAGGTCGTTAAGATCTGATGTAGCAAACCTTCCACCTTCAAGTGGAACAAGAGGACGAAGTTCTGGTGGAAGAACTGGAAGAACTTCAAGAACCATCCATTCAGGTTTATTGTTTGAATTAAGGAATGATTCAACGATCTTTAGACGTCTTACGAGCTTTTTAAGCTTAGCTTCTGTTGTATCTTTTCTTGCTGCTCTTCTTATTTCTTCTTTTACAAGCTCCTTGCTTTGAATCTTTCCTTGTTCAACTAAAAACTCAACATACCAATCTAAAGCTTTTCCGCCCCTTTCAGCTTGAATGCTGAACTGTTCTTTTAGTTTCTTGTACTCTGTATAGTCAATAATCTGTCCTTTTTCGAGTCCAGAATCTCCAGGGTCGGTAATAACAACAAGAACGTTTTTAACGATACCAATGATTGTATCTTCAGAAAGGCCTGTATAGTAAGAAAGGGTGTCTACTGCAGCTTTAAAGACGTTGGGTAATCTTTTTTGAAGGTCTGCATTGATGGAGCTAATCTCACCGGAGTACATCTTAATTTCTTCACGAAGCTCTTCTGCAAGTTCTTCAAGATCTACGCGCTTTAGGGCTTCTTTTATACCAGCAGCCCCAATACCAACTTCAAAAGCATCTTCACCAAGTTCTTCTACCTTTTCTCTATATTCTTCTTCAGTAAGAATTTGAAACTTCTTAAGACCTGTTTCTTCTTCATCTCCTGGGTCAAGGACAATATAGCTTTCAAAGTAAACTACTCTTTCAACTTCTCTTACAGAAAGTCCAAGAAGAGCTCCAATTTTGCTTGGCACAGACTTAACGTACCAAATGTGGGTACAAGGAGCTGCAAGCTCAATGTGTCCAAATCTTTTTCTTCTTTCTTTAGAAAGAGTTACTTCAACACCACATCTATCACAAACTACTCCTGCGTATTTAGAACCTCTATACTTTCCACAGAGACATTCCCAATCTCTAATTGGACCGAATATTCTTGCGCAGAAAAGACCATCTCTTTCCGGCTTTAAAGTTCTATAGTTAAGGGTCTCTGGTAGCTTTACTTCTCCGTAAGACCATTCTCTAATCTTCTCAGGAGACGCAAGTCCAATCTCTATTGCATCAAAATCAAAAGTTTTTGGCTCTTCAGAGAAAACGATCTCTTTCTTACTCACTATGAGTTCCTCCTTAAGGGGTTTAGAAGCCCCCCGAAGGGGGCAAAGAAAGGATTATTCTTCCTCTTCAATGTTCTTAATGAACTTAACATCAAGGGCAAGGGCTTTAAGTTCCCTTACGAGAACGTTAAAGGACTCAGGAAGACCTGGTTCGAAGGAGTATTTACCTTTAACTATGGCTTCGTAAACTCTTGATCTACCCTCTACGTCGTCAGACTTAACAGTTAACATCTCTTGGAGTGTGTAAGCAGCTCCATATGCTTCAAGTGCCCAAACTTCCATTTCTCCAAATCTTTGTCCACCAAACTGAGCCTTTCCCCCAAGTGGCTGTTGAGTAATAAGAGAGTATGGACCTGTAGAACGGGCGTGAATCTTGTCATCAGCAAGGTGGATGAGTTTGAGCATGTACATATAACCAACGGTTACATCTTGGTCAAAAGGTTCTCCTGTTAGACCATCGTAAACTTTAAGCCTTCCGGTTTCTGGAAGACCTGCACGTTTTAGAAGGTCTTTAATTTCTTCTTCCTTTGCACCGTTAAAGATAGGAGATTCAAATCTTATACCTTTAGCGAGTTTCTTAGCTACTTCTCTTAGTTCATCATCAGAAAGAGAGTCTATAAGTTTGGAAATTCTTTCATCATTGTATATAGCTTTGATTTCTTCTCTAACTTTTTGGAGGCTTTCCTTCAAGAGCTTGTTTATCTTTTCTCCAAGAGCTTTAGCAGCAAGTCCTAAGTGAACTTCTAAAATCTGTCCAACGTTCATACGGGAAGGAACACCGAGTGGGTTAAGAACAATGTCAATAGGTGTTCCATCTTCAAGGAATGGCATGTCTTCAACAGGTCTAATTTGGGAGATAACACCCTTGTTACCGTGGCGACCTGACATCTTGTCACCAACGGTAAGCTTACGCTTAGTTGCTATGTAAACTTTAACCTTTTTGTTAACTCCAGCAGGTAAGTCATGCCCCATTTCAAGGGCAGCTTTCTTCTCTTCGTAGATGTTCTCAACAAGGGCAATCTTATCAACAGCTTTAAGTCTTATCTTCTTGAGTTCTTCAGCTGTCTTCTCATCATCAATGATGGAAGGTTTTCTAAGAGCAAAGAAGACCATCTGTTCTACTTTGTCTTCCGTAATTGTCTCTCCACTTGCAAGAACAAGGTTTCCTTCTGCGTCGTAAACGTCTTCCCTTACTTTCTTTCCTAAGATTAGTTCAGCAGCCTTGCGGTCTCTGTCTTTCTTAATAAGAGCGATTTCTTCTTGCTTTTCTCTTTCAAGTCTTGCCTTTTCTTCAGCTTCAATAAGCTGAGTTCTTGGATCTTTCTTTTCACCTTTTCTTGAGAGGATCTTGACGTCTATTACAACACCTTCTACACCGTGAGGAACGTAGAGAGAAGAATCTTTAACACCTTTTGCTTTTTCACCAAAGATTGCCTGTAAGAGTTTTTCTTCTGGAGTTAGAACTTGTTCTCCCTTCGGAGTAACCTTTCCAACAAGTATGTCTCCAGGCTTAACGTAAGTTCCAATTCTTACAATTCCAGATTCATCAAGGTTTCTAAGAAGAGATTCTGAAACGTTAGGAATGTCCCTTGTAATTTCCTCTCTACCAAGTTTTGTTTCTACTGCCTCACATTCAAACTCTTGTATGTGAATGGATGTATAAACGTCATCTTTAAGAAGTCTTTCACTTACTAAAATAGCGTCCTCAAAGTTGTATCCGCGCCATGGCATAAATGCTACAAGAACGTTCTTTCCAAGGGCAAGTTCTCCATTTTCCATAGAAGGACCATCAGCGATTATCTGTCCTTTCTTAACCCTTTCGCCCTTTCTAACGATAGGTCTTTGGTTAATGCAGGTCT
The DNA here is from genome assembly GCA_039832905.1 of Desulfurobacteriaceae bacterium. Lineage (NCBI taxonomy): Bacteria > Pseudomonadati > Aquificota > Aquificia > Desulfurobacteriales > Desulfurobacteriaceae > Desulfurobacteriaceae bacterium. The sequence goes on from JBDOLX010000037.1 coordinate 8,782, forward strand.
TTTGGTTAGACTTTTGGAATTTCTTAAGTTCGTAAACGTCAAATCCTGTATCTACAGATAGTCCGCCTTCTTCAATTTCATCTGGATCAACTCTTATGATGATCTTGTCAGCAGTTACGCTTTCAACTACTCCAGAACGTTTTGCTACTACTGCAGCACGGCTGTAAAGGGCTACTTCTTTTTCCATTCCGGTTCCAACAAGAGGTGCCTCAGTTTTGATAAGAGGCACTGCCTGACGTTGCATGTTGGAACCCATGAGGGCACGGTTAGCGTCGTCGTGTTCAAGGAACGGAATTAAGGATGAAGAAACAGAGAATACCTGCTTTGGTGAAACGTCCATAAACTGGACTTCTTCGCGTTTTACAAGCTTAAATTCGGCTTTATGTCTTGCCATTACGGTATCGGCGGCAATGTAGCCGTTCTCATCAACAGGAGCGTTAGCTTGGGCAATTACGTAGTTTTCTTCTTCGTCTGCTGTCATGTAAACGATTTCGTCTGTGACTTTTCCGTTAACAACTTTTCTGTAAGGAGTTTCAAGGAATCCAAGCCAGTTAATTCTTCCGTAAGTTGTTAGGGAGTTGATAAGACCAATGTTTTGACCTTCTGGAGTTTCAATTGGACAGATACGTCCATAGTGGGATGGGTGAACGTCACGAACCTCAAAACCTGCTCTCTCCCTTGTGAGACCTCCTGGACCAAGGGCAGAAAGACGTCTCTTGTGGGTTGTTTCAGCAAGTGGGTTTGTCTGATCCATAAATTGACATAAAGATGTAAGTGTAAAGAATTCCTTAAGAGGGTTTAAAGCAGTTCTTGGGTTTATTAGATCTTGTGGCATTACAGAATCTATATCAGCAACTGCAAGTTTTTCCCTTATAGCTTTTTCTAGTTTGAAGAGACCAGATTTAAAGGCGATTTCAGCAAGTTCACCTACACCTCTAACACGTCTGTTTCCAAGGTGATCTATATCGTCGTATTCCCTTAATCCTGCATGAACTTCTAAAAGTGCCTTTACCGCACCGATAATGTCAGCTTTATGTAGAATCCTTCCAGCGTCATCGTAATCAGGTTCAACAGGGATTTCGCCTATAGGTAAAGAAGATAGCTTAAGTGCTACTTCGGAAGTTATTAGAGTTCCTTTTAGAACTACAATATCTCCGTCTTTATTTTGGATATCTTCGGCAACTCTAAGAGGAGGTAACCATTCTATAGACTTTAAATCTTCCCTTGTTAAACGAGAAAGCTTTTCTTTTGGATAAATCTTTTCATTTATCTTAGCTCTACCAACACGGGAAAGGTCGTAATTCTTGGAGCTGAAGAACATGGTTTCAAATAGTCTTTTAGCACCTTCTACAGTTGTAGTATCTCCAGGACGAACCTTTCTGAATATCTCTATGTAAGCTGCTACTACAGGATCCTCTATCTTTTCTCTTACTCTATCTTTCTTTTCCTTTCTTAATGTATTTACAATGACTGCACCGTAAGGAGTAGCTTTTGTATTAACAGCCTTAAATTCAGCTCCTTCTGGAAGTTTTCTAGAACTTGTGGAAAGTTCTTCGTAACTTTCCTGAACAACCTCTCCAGTTTCTGGGTCAATGATGTCGGAAACGAGGTAATATCCATTTAGTTCTTCAGAAGCTTTTACTTCTCCAGTTTCTACGTTTACAATTTCTCCATTTTCTACCCTAAACGTTTCTATATTATCACCGTAAAAGATTTTTAGAATTTCTTCATCTGTTTTTATTCCAAATGCTCTTAGAAGGTATGTTCCAATAAATCTTCTCTTTCTATCTATTTTCGCGTAGAAAACTTCGTTGTGAGGAATTTCAAACTCAAGCCATGATCCCATTGCAGGGATTATGCTTGCTATGTCAATAATTCTTGCTACTTGAGTTGTTTTTGATACTTCACTCTTGAAAAAGAGACCCGGGGATCTATGAAGCTGGCTTACAACTACTTTTTCTGTTCCATTTATGATAAATGTTCCCCTTTCTGTCATAAGGGGAATTTCACCAAAGTACATTTTGTTTTCTTTAATAATTGGAGCTATTTTTTCTCCAGTTTTTGGATCTTTTTGCCATACATGTAGTTCAAACAGAACCCTTAGAGGAGCGCTATAGTCAATTCCTCTTTCTTTACATTCATCTGGAGTGTATTTTGGACGGAAAACAACTTCCATTCCACATTTTGGACAAACAACTCCTTTTCCACCGAGTCCTTGAAACTTTCCGCACTTGCAGTACCAATCCCCTATTTCGTAACCTTTATAGTGAATTTCAACACCTGTTTGTTCATCTATTATTGGGAATGCTTGTCTAAAAGCAGATTCTAGTCCTACATTTTCTCTTTTATCTGGTGCTTTGTTTAATTGAAGAAATCTTTCATAAGATTCAAATGGAAATTGAAGGAGATCCGGAATTGGAAATGTTTCTTTTTTCTTTGCAAAACTTTTTCTTGGGAGGGATTTTAGAGTTTCTTTTTGAGAGGATGAGGCTGTTTTTTGGATTTTTCCCATTCTTGACCTCTTCTTACTGAAATTTTTTGTGTTAAAATACGAGAAGGGAGACTACCCCATTGGCAGTCTCCCGAGCAAAGAAATTATATTCCTACCTTTCTAAGTTTTCAAGTCTTACTTGATTTCTACTTCAGCACCAGCTTCTTCAAGCTTCTTCTTGATTTCTTCAGCTTCTTCCTTAGATACTCCTTCCTTAACTGGCTTTGGAGCTCCGTCAACAAGTTCCTTAGCTTCCTTGAGGCCAAGTCCTGTGATTTCTCTTACAACTTTGATAACGTTGATCTTCTTAGCACCTGGAGACTTGAGGATAACGTCAAATTCTGTCTTCTCTTCTGCAGCAGCTCCAGCAGCAGCTCCAGCAGCAGCAACAGGTCCAGCAGCAACTACTGGCATGTCAGATACGCCAAACTCTTCCTTGATAGCGTTGATGAGATCAACAAGCTCAAGAACTGTCATGTTCTTGATAGCTTCGATGATTTGCTCTTTTGTGATTTCTGCCATCTTTTAAACCTCCCTTAAAGTTTCTTGAAATTTAAGCAGATTCCTTTTCAGCTTTAACATTTTCAAGAACAGTAACAAGTTTTGTAAATAGGTTATCAAGAGACCAAGCAATAGCGTTGACTGGATACTTGAGCGTAAATGCAAGTTGTCCAAGTAGTTCTTCTCTTGAAGGTAGAGAAGCAAGTTGCTTAATCATTTCAACATCGGCTACTTTACCTTCAACAACAGCAGCTTTAAACTTTAACTTAGATTCTTTGTCTTCAAAGTACTCTTTTAGAACTTTTGCAGCTGCTACAATGTCATCAAAAGCAAAAACAATTCCTGTAGGTCCAACAAAAGCATCTTTAATTTGTTCTACTGGAGTTCCAGGATAAGCGTGTCTCATAAGAGTGTTCTTAACCACTTTGTATTCAGCACCGGCTTCTCTTAAGGATCTTCTTAACTTGTTGCTTTCAGCAACAGTCATTCCCTGGAAATCTGTAAGAATAACAAGAGATGCCTTTTGAAATTTTTCTTTAATTTCCTTAACTATTTGTTCTTTAGCCTTTCTCGTTTTCAAAGGAGCAACCTCCTATATGGGTTTAAGGTGGGATGTAGAGGGAGGGCATAGACTGGAAGGGAATATGAAGACTTTTCATCTTCCGGTCTCAAGTAGGCTGCCCTTTTTGGGCATTTAAGCTATGCACCTACCCTCTACGACCACCAAAACGCAAGCCAAATTCTATTCAAATTTTTAAAGTTGTCAACCCCCAAAAACGGGGGCCTAGGAATTACTCGGCAGATTGTGCTCTATTTATAGCATCGAAAATGTCAACCTTAACTCCAGGATCCATTGTCGCTGAAACAGCAATGCTTTTTACGTACTGTCCTCTAGCTCCAGAAGGTTTAGCAGCTAAAATAGCTTTTAGAAGAGCTACTGCGTTTTCAAGAAGTTTCTGTTCGTCAAAAGATACCTTTCCTATTGGAGCGTGAACAATACCAGCTTTTTCTACTTTGAAGTCTACCTTACCGCTCTTCGCTTCCTTAATTGCTTTCGCTAAGTCAAATGTAACTGTTCCTGTTTTTGGGTTTGGCATAAGTCCTCTTGGACCGAGGATTCTACCAAGTCTACCAACTTTTGCCATCATATCTGGTGTAGCGATGAGAACGTCAAAGTCAAGCCATCCTTGCTGGATCTTTTGAATAAGGTCATCTCCGCCAACAAAGTCAGCTCCAGCTTCCTGAGCTTCTTTTAACTTTTCACCTTGAGCAATAACTGCAACCTTCCTTTCCTTTCCAAGTCCGTGAGGAAGAACTACACTTCCCCTTACCATTTGGTCTTGGTACTTTGGATCAACATTTAGCCTTACAGCCATTTCGACAGTTTGATCAAAGTTTCTTTTTGTTACGTCTGCCATTTTCTTTACAAGGGCAATTGCTTCATCAAGGGAATAAAGCTTCTTTCTGTCAACAAGCGCTAAAGCGTTCATGTACTTTTTACCGTGTTTTGGCATCCTCTACCTCCTTAACGGCTTTTTCTTGCCTCCCACCTTTAGGTGGTCGGTTGATTGGTTAGTCAACAATCTTTACTCCCATGTTTTCAGCTGTTCCAGCGATGATTTTCATTGCAGTTTCAATGTCGTAGCAGTTAAGGTCTTGCATCTTTTGTTCAGCAATCTGTCTTAGCTGTTCCCTTGTAATCTGTCCTACCCACTCTTTCTTTGGATGGTGGGCACCTTTTTCAATTCCAGCAGCCTTTTTGATGAGAACGGAAGCTGGAGGTGTTTTTAGAACGAAGGAGAAAGATCTGTCTGCGTAGATTGTAATAACAACAGGGATAACAAGTCCTTTTTTGTCTGCAGTAGCGGCGTTAAAAGCTTTTACAAACTCCATAATGTTTACACCGTGCTGACCGAGAGCTGGACCAACAGGTGGTGCTGGAGAAGCTTCACCTGCAGGTAGCTGGAGCTTTACTTCAGCTACAACTTTCTTTGCCATAACTTCCTCCACTCAAGATTAACTTATTTTTTCGACTTGATCAAATTCCAGTTCTACTGGTGTTTGCCTATCAAAAATGTTAACCAAAACTATAATCTTTTCACGCTCAGGGTCAATCTCTGAAATTGCACCTTCAAATCCAATAAATGGACCTTCTTTAATCTTGACTTTATCTCCAATGTCAAACTTGAGCTTTCTAACCTTAGGTATACCCTTCTTAAGTCTTTCAAGCATTGCTTTAATTTCCGATTCTGGAACGACAACTGGCTTTCCAGCTGCACTTACAAATCCTAAAACCCTTGGGACCCTTCTTATTATGCTTTGAAGGTTCTTGTCAAGATCTGCCTTAATAAAGATGTAACCAGGATAAAGTTTGTCTCTTAGTTCTATCTTTGCTTCAACTTTGTTTTCAGGGCACTTTATTCTTTGACCTATTTTCTCTATAGGTTTTTCAGGTTCACACTTTTTCTTTTCGCACTCGCAAGATTCAACCCAGACCTTACCATCCTCAATTCGAAAAACAACTTTCTTTCCTTCTTCCCCCTCTACTTCGTATATTCTTGGTTCTCCGTGTAAAGGGATAGCCCCCTTTTCTTTACCTGCTACTTTAAAAACAACTTTTTCCATTGCAGGAATAAAAATTTCTTCTACTTTTTCTAAAAGACCTTCTTCCTTTAAAGTTTTAAGTATGTTTGCCTTTACCCTGTGTTCAAATCCCGACTGAACGTGGAGGGAGTACCACTTTTTCTCTTCCATATCTACCCCTTATTTTTCTATTATCATTTTTAGAGCTTCTGTAAGACCTGTATCCAATATAAAGAAGTAAACAGCAATTATGGCACAAAAAATAATAACTCCGAACGTTGCTTCTATTACTTCCTCTTTTGAAGGCCAAGAAACTCTTTTTAATTCCTCTTTAACTTCTTTTAAAAAATCAATTGGAGACATTTTTTACCTCTAAAATTTCATTTAAGCATAAAAAATTTTAAAGTTTTTTAAATTTTTGGATTTTTGAGTTTAGGAGTTTTTTGTTATGAAGGCAATAGGTAATAATAAAAATAAATGGCAGGCCAGGAGGGACTCGAACCCCCAACCGCCGGATTTGGAGTCCGGAGCCCTGCCAATTGGGCTACTGGCCTACCAAATTCTGCTGGAGATAATATAGACTATTTTACTTCTCTGTGCAAGGTGTGTTTATTGCACCATGGGCAGTATTTACGAAGTTCAAGTCTATCTGGAGTGTTTCTTGTATTTTTAGTAGTGGAGTAATTTCTTCTTTTACACTCTGTACAAGCAAGTTGTATGTTAGTACGAGGTCCTTTCTTAGCCATTTTTTCTCCCCGTTAAAAAAGTGATTATTATAAAGTGCCCCGTAGAGGGGCACAGGTTGATTCCTAATTAGTCTAGAATTTCAGTAACGACGCCTGCACCAACAGTTTTACCACCTTCACGGATAGCGAATCTGAGACCTTCTTCAATAGCAACAGGCTTTAGGAGTTCAACTTCGAAAGTAACGTTATCACCAGGCATTACCATTTCAACGCCTTCAGGAAGTTTAACCTTTCCTGTTACGTCTGTTGTTCTGAAGTAGAACTGTGGCTGATATCCGTTGAAGAATGGTGTATGTCTTCCACCTTCTTCCTTAGAGAGAATGTAAACTTCAGCCTTGAACTTCTTGTGTG
>JBDOLX010000038.1 GCA_039832905.1 Desulfurobacteriaceae bacterium
GGAGTTCCTCATAAAACAGATTTTCAAACAGGTTAATCTTGATTTTGCAAGCTCAAGAGCGGAATCTGGACTTGCCAAACAGTATGACTACCTCGAATTCACCACTATGCTCGTAAACTTCGCCAACGCCTTAGAGTCCTGCGAATACAAGATTGCAGAGCTTGTAGGCAGATGGCTTGACGAAGAGTTCAAAGGCTACATTGAATACTCCAAGCAGTTTACAATCCTTGATGCAGAACAGTTCACTCAAACAGTTCTAACAGTTCTTGACAGACCTGACCTTCCACCTATTCTCCACAACGAACTCATGAAACTCACTGCCCGCCTGATTCTTAACCCATTCAAAGACGAAAAAGAACTTGACCAGATAGAAAACGCCATAGACTCTCAAGAAGACTGGGAAATAAAACTGAGGGCTGAAGGATGGAAGAGTCACAAAGAATAAGGAAGGAAATTCTCACCTACCTTGAGAAAAATTTCAGCAAACTGCAAGAAGACCAAGAAAACCTCGTTAAAGAAATTATTGCTTACCTCGTTGCCAAAGACTACGTTATAGACCGCAGGCTTATCAAAATGGTTTACGAAATTATTGAGGAGAATTACAAATTTTTGGATACACTCTTACGAAACCTGACGGAGAGCATCGCAGTTCAAATAGCACCATTAGGCAATGCTGATGTTAAAGTTTTTCACAACAAGCTTTTAGATAAACTTTTTAACTTCCTTTATCCAGACGGTCTGAACCTCTCTCAAAGGCTAAGGAAAAGGAAAGAAGAGGCAAAAGTAGAATTCTTTCAGGTTCTTCGTCAGCAACTTCACCTAAGAAAATCCGCTATCCAAACTGCTTACGCTATTCAATACCACATGGAGAAAAAGCTGGGGAAAAAATTCGTTAAGCTAACTAACGAAGAAATAAAACTCATAGAGAAACTCCGCCGAAACGCCAGAGCTATGATAAAAGGAGAAATTTCCAAAAAGCAGTGGAATTCAATCCTTAATCAGTATGAACGCTACATCAAACAGCGGAAGAAAAGAGGCGTTCTTCACGCTCACAAAACCTTACTGAAAGAGCTAACAAAAGCGGTAGAAAAAGCCTCAACAAAAGCCGTTAATGAAGCAGTAGATTGGTATCTCTATCAAAAGCAACTCTACAATCTCAAACGAATTGCCAGAACAGAAACATCAAGACTCCTAAATACCACTATTGTAGAAGCTTATAAGGATAATCCTTTTTGCAAAGGTTTCAGATGGGTACTCAATCCAGCCCACAAAATAGAAGATATTTGCGACAAATATGCTAATGTTGATTTCGGCCTTGGCCGAGGTGTTTTTCCAAAGGGGAAACAGCCGCTTTGTCCCGCTCACCCTCACTGCATGTGCAAGCTGGAACCTGTGTTTTGAAAAAAAGTGGAACACCATTTTGAATTTTTGTGGAACACCATGATTTATTATTTTCTAAATCTCCTTGTCCCGCAAAGTCCCTAAATTTCCCCCTAAATCCCGAAATCCTATTTTTGAGTGTTCCACTTTTTTTTCAAAATTTTGTCAGCGAGTCCGAATCGGAATTTAAAAATTTACATCAAATTAACTATCAATCAATTTTTAACATTAGATCCTACGCTTTAACTAACTTTCTTGAGTAAATAAACCTTCCACAGTAAGGACACTTACTCTTGCCCGGAGTTAAGTTTTTAATCAATTCCCTATATTCTGCTGGAGAGTAAGTCATACCACACCCTTCACAAGCACCAGAAGAGATATCTGAAAAGACCAGACCGTTAAATTTATTTTTAAGCTGCTCAAACCTTTCTATTTCAGAAGGCTCTATGGAGGATTTAAGGTCTTCAATCTCTTTCAGAAGTTTTTCCTTTTTCCTCTTTAAGATTTCCACTTCTGAAGAGATCTCCTCAATCTCCTCTTTTAACTTCTGAATCTCAGGTGAAAACTGCTCT
>JBDOLX010000039.1 GCA_039832905.1 Desulfurobacteriaceae bacterium
AGAAGTTGAAGAAGTTCTCTCACATTCTGGAGTATCTGTTCTTGAAAGGGAATCTTTTCTTAATAGAAAAAGTTAGTAGGGAAAAGGCATTAGCTTTTGCTGAAACACTGGGTAGCATTCTTTACAACATCCCTAAAATAAAAAAGACAAGTGAAGAAAACCTTAGATTCGTTGGATTACCAGAAAATTTGGGGAAAGAAAGCTTTGTAAATTTTGTAAAGTGTGCAATGGACTTTTTACGTTCAAAAAACTTCTCTTTTGAATATTTGGAAAGCCTCTTTGAACCTCCCGACGTTAATAAAGTTCCAGAAGGAGGAGGAATCCTTTTAACGGCACACATAGGAAACTGGGAACTTATGGGAGCTTTATTTTCCATTTTAAGTGGCAATAAGCTTTCTGTTGTTGCTAAGCCTATGAAGAACAAAAAAGTTGACAATCTCATAAATTCAATTCGTGCAAGGTGGAGAATAAAGGTAATCCCACTGGGAAACGTTCTAGAAATAGTAAAAGACCTAAAAAAGGATAGATACGTTGGAATACTCTTGGATCAGAGACCAAAGGTAAAAGAAGGAATTCTAACGACCTTCCTTGGAAGGAAAACATATACTAACAAGGGAGCAGCTATTTTAAGTATTAAAACCGGGAAACCGGTAGTTCCTGCTTTTTGTTTTCTAGAAGGTGGAAAGTATGTAGTAAGAGTTTATAATCCTATTTATCCAGAAGGGAAAAGCGTAGAGGAATTAACAGTAGAATATACGAAAGCCATAGAGAGGGCTGTAAAAGAACACCCAGAACAGTGGTTCTGGTTCCACCGAAGATGGAAAAACTCACCGGAGTTTAAAGAGTGGAAAGAGAAAAACCTTTAATAGTAATTACTGGTCCAACAGCGACGGGAAAAACAGACTTTTCCTTAAAGCTTGCAAGGGAAATTGACGGGGAAATAATAAGTGCAGATTCCATGCAGGTTTACAAAGGTCTTGATATTGGAACCGATAAAGTTTCAAAGGAAATAAGAGAAGAAATTCCTCATTACCTAATAGATGTTGTTGACCCTGATAAAGAGTTCTCAGTTGCAGACTTTGTAAGGGAGGCAGATAAAGCTATAAGAGAAATAAAAAAGAAAGGAAAATACCCCATTGTTGTTGGAGGAACCGGCTTTTACATAAGGGCGCTTCTTTTTGGTTTACCTCAAACCCCTAAAGGTGATAAGTCTATAAGGGAAGAATTAAAGAAGCTTTCCAACGAAGAACTCTATAAGTTGGTTTTGAGTATAGATAGGTCTTACGCTGAAAAAGTGGGAAAGGAAGACAGGAAAAGGTTAATAAGGGCTTACGAAGTTTATAAACTTACAGGAAAGCCTATTTCTTCTTTTAAACTTCCTGAAAAGCTAAGGTATAACTTTTTAGGGTATTTTCTCTATAGAAACAGGAATGAACTTTATAAGAGGATAGAAGATAGAGTTGATTCTCAGATTAGGAGAGGACTTATAGAAGAAACCAAGTGGCTTTTAAAGTTTGGAAAGGATACTACTGCTTTTCAAGCTCTTGGCTATAAGGAGATGTTGGAATATTTAGAGGGAAAAAAGACTTTGGAAGAAGCGGTGAAGCTTTTAAAAAGGAGAACTAAGCAGTTTGCTAAGAGGCAGTTTACGTGGTTTAGAAAAGAAACTAAATTTAAATGGATAAACTTGTCAGAGACTAAAGAGGAGGAGTTAATAAAAATTATAAAAAAAGATCTGGAGGAGATAGGATGAACCTACAGGATGCTTACTTAAACAGACTAAGGAAAGAAAGAATACCTGTAAGTGTATATCTTTCAAAAGGAACAAGGCTTCAAGGGGTAATTACTTTCTTTGACCAGTTTACAATTTTGCTTGAAAATGGAGACAGCCAGCAGCTTATTTACAAGCACTCTGTAGCAACAATTGTTCCAGCAAGACCTGTAAAGAACCTCTTTAAGGACGGTGAAAAGAAAGGTGAGTAAGACAATTCTCTTTGGGGGGCTTACCCCTCTCCATGAACTTTTCATAAAGGGAGTTCTTGAAAGTTTCGGATATAAAGCTGAGTTTTTGCCCAGTCCTGATTATTCTTCTTTTTCTACTGGTAGGGAATTTTGTGACAAAGGAATGTGCAACCCAACATATTTTACAGTCGGTAATTTAATCAAATTTTTAAAGAAGAAATCTTTAGAAGGTATTAATGTCGAGGAAAAATACGCTTTTATAACGATTGGAGCCTGTGGTCCTTGCAGATTTGGAATGTATGAAGTCCAGTACAGAAGAGCTTTAAAGGAAGCTGGTTTTAAAGACTTTGCTTTCTACATCTTAAACCAATCAAGATTCTCCTCTGAAGGAGGTATTGAACTTACTCCTAAGCTAATTTGGCAACTTCTAAAGGCAATAATTGTTGCAGATATTCTAAGAGATATTTCTTATCAATTAAGACCTTACGAAGTTTTAAAAGGTTCCGTAAACAAGGTGGTAGAAAAGTCAAAGGAAGATATATACAACGCCTTTAAAGGAGGCGGAAAACTTAAAGATCTGTTAAAAGTAGTTAGAAATTTCAAAAAGGAATTAGAGTCTTTGGAATTTGACTATACAAGAGTAAAACCTATAGTGAGCGTGATTGGTGAGTTTTGGGCACATACAACGGAAAGTTACGGGAACTACCACTTACATAAATGGTTAGAGGAGGAAGGAGTAGAAGTTAAGCCTGAACCAATTTCCGGTTGGCTAGATTACCAATTCTTTATGGAAAAAGAGAAAACAGTTTTAGAAATGAAATCAAAAGGTTTCAGTAAAAACAGAGTAAAAAAACTTGTTGGTGTCCAGCTTTTAAGCTTTACTTTAAGAAAACTTTATGATCTATTCAGATGGAAGTTGTCTTTTAGGCCGAACCCTCTTCCCTCCCAAGAACTACTTATGAGCTTAGCTAAGCCTTACTATGATCACTTTGTTGTAGGTGGTGAGGGACATTTGGAAGTAGCAAAGCACATTTATAATATCCTAAAGAAAAAAGCCCATATGACATTGTCAGTAAAACCTTTTGGATGTATGCCGTCGACCCAAAGCGATGGAGCACAAGCAAAGGTTTTGGAAGATTTTCCGCAAACAATTTTCATTTCAATAGAAACTTCAGCGGATGCTGAAGTGAACGTAAAAAGTAGAGTTCAAATGAAACTTTTTGAAGCGAAGAAAGTAGCACAAGAAGAGTTTGAAAGAGCTTTAAAAAAGCTTAAGGTAGAAAGTCCTGAAACAGTAAAAATAGCTTTTTCTGAAAATAAAAAATTAAGGAAACCATTTGTAAATTTTTCTAAGGAGTTTATAGGAACCGCAGCAAGGGTATTAGCAGGAAACACACCCGAAATTCTTAAGTATCAACCTTTGTTAGAGAACTAAAATGGATTATCTTTATATAGAAAAGTGTTCGAAAGAACTTGAAAAGAAACTAAGGAAAGAACGGATTCTTAATGTTTTTTCTGAAGAAAAGAAAGCATCTTTTCAGTTTAGAGATTTTTTCCTAAATATTTACTTTGGACAACCGAATGCTATTTTTCTATCTAAAGATTTCATTACAAAAGAAACAAATCCAAAATTTAACTCTTTGAAGGGAACCTATATTAGGTCTGTTTTTCTTCCTATTGTTGATAGAGTTTTAGAAATAGAGGCTGTAAACGTCGATTTAAGTGGAAAAGTTAGAAAATTCTATATTATCTTTGAACTTACAGGTAAAAATGCCAACTTATTTTTACTTTCTGAAGACAGAAAAATTTTAAGTTTTTTAAGGGAAGTTAAGAGCTTGGTAAGGCCTCTTGAGAGAGAAAAGGTTTATGTTTATCCCCCACAAAACAAGAAAGAGTTTGACAAGTTATCCTTTGGAGAAGTAACAAGGGAAGGTATAGAAAAAAATCTTTACAAATTTGTTGCTGGCATATCTCCTTTGAATTCAAAAGAATTGGCTGTTCTTTTTAAATTAAATGGAAGTTTAGAAAAAGCTTTTCAGGAGTTTATAGAAAGGCACAAAAAATCTAACGAAGCTTTCCTTTACTATGAAAATGGAAAACCTAAATATATGACAACGTTTTCTTACATTTCATTAAAAGAGTTAAGTTTAAAAAAATTTTCGGGAGAGACTCCATTTCTTGATGCTTGGAGAACCTTTTATTTGGAAAAGGTAGAAAGAGAAAATGCAGAAACTTTACGCAGGAAACTCTTAGATGAGATAGATAAGAGGATAAAAATTCTGAGTGAAAGTTTAAAACTTTTAAGGACGGAAGAAGAACTTTTGGTAGAAGCAGAGAGGTTTAAAAAGTTTGGAGAACTTTTAAAATACAACCTTCATATGATTAAACCTGGAACGGAAAAGGTGAAAGTGTTTGATTACTATGAAAACAAAGAAGTTGAGATACCTATCGATCCCTCTTTACACCCAAAAGAACTAGTAGAGACATTTTTTGCAAAGTACAAGAAGTTAAAAAGGAGGGCTGATCACGAGAAAGAAGTAAGGAAAAAATTAAGAGAAGATCTTTTGGAACTTGAATTTTTAAAGGAAACCGTTTCTAAAAAAGAAACTATTGACGAACTAAAAAGCTTTGAAAAAATTCTTTTTAAGCTTAAGAAAGATAAAAAAGGTAAAGAAAAGAGAATGTTTAACATTTTTGTCTTACCATCAGGTAAGAAGATAGTAGTTGGAAGGAGCAGTAAGGAAAATGAACTTTTAACTCTTAAACTTTCCAATCCGTGGGATTTGTGGTTTCACGCGAAAAACATTCCTGGTTCTCACGTTATCCTCAAACTTCAAAGAGGAGAGAAGCCTTCTGAAGAAGATATAGAACTAGCAGCTTCAGCAGCAGCTTTCTTTAGCAAAGGGAAGGAGTCAGGAAAAGTAGAAGTTGATTACACAGAAGTTAAGAATGTGAAAAAGCCTCCTAAGACACCTACAGGGTTTGTAATCTATAAGAAAGAAAGAACAATAGTGGCTAATTCCAATGTATTTTCCCTGTTTCTTGAGAGAAGAAAGGGGGACTGAGCCCCCTTACTTCATGGAGATAATAACAATTGATGTTATTGCAACGATCAAGACATATATCCCCAAAACACCGTAGAACATAAGCTTCTTAATTGGGCTATTTTCCATCTCCATCTTTCCCTCCTATGATGTGTGCTTTTAAGGTATTTATTTCTGTTTCAAAGCGCTCTCTGTTTAAAAAGACTATCACATAATGTCCGACAATACCTTTTAAAGCAAACATAGCGCAGAGCATAAAGAAAAGTCTTGAAAGAAAATGCAAGGTAGTACCAGATTCAAAAAACACTTTCCATAAAAAGAGAAATGGTAAAAGAAGACCCCCACCTACAAATAGAAAATAGGTAAACAGATTAGGTTTGAAAAAACTCAAGTCTTCTTTAAATTTCTCCCTTAGAAAAGTCTCTACTTTCTCCCATGAATTAGTTTTTCTATAAATACTTATTGCTTTCTCTATAAGTTCCCTATCTTTCGCAAAGAATCTATCCTTTAGACCGTAGATGGCAGACATCTAGTCTCCCATTAAAAAAGAGAGGATCTAAGCCCCCTCTCCTTCAAGTTTGGACTTAGCAAGAGTGTATGTAATCCAAGCAACAAATACCCACCAAATAAAAGATATGATAAGCCACATGATTACCTCCTTATCCACGAGCTTCTTCAATTTCTCTCTTAATAGACTCAGAAGAAATCTTAAAGAGGAACATCTTGTAGACCCAAGACTGATAAGCGATAACAATCGGTGTAAAGATTATTGCAGCTACAAGCATTACAGTTAAGGTTAACGTACTTGAAGCACCGTTATAGATGGAAATAGAATGTTCAAGTCCGTAACTTGAAGGTACTGCTAGAGGATATGCACCAAAGAAAACTGCAAATCCTGCAAAGATAAACGTTAAGGAAGAGAATAGGAATGCTCTTGCACCGTTCATGTTCTTAACAGCCATGAGGTATCCAACAGCAGAAAGGGCAGCAAGAACGATAAGAGCTATCTCAATAACAGGATATCTAAAGAGTGCATGTTCAAGAACTCCATTGTTGAGCATAGAAGCAATTTGTTGAAGTGTATCTTCTGGAAGGTTGAGGTACTTGACGTTTTCAATATCCTTTATCTTAAAGGATATTGTGTAAGCCAATCCTGTACAGATAACGTACATTACCACGAATGGGAACCAAAGTTTAAGGGCAATGTTTCTTGCTCTCTCAGCAATTTCTCCTTCTGTCTTCCAGAGAAGCCAGGAAACGCCGTGAAGAATTACGAATAAAACTGTTGTAATTCCAACGAGAATTCCAAAGAGTCCGTGGAATGTAAATGGATTAACGAGATTGATGAAGCTTATAGGAAACTTTTCTGTGTAAACAAATCCAAGAAGTTCATTTCCTTCAATAGCATAGTTTTTGAGAGGAAGCCCTGCCAAGATGTTTCCAATTGCTACACCAATTAATAGAGCAACAACTAAACTTGACCAGAAAATGCTTTGATCCCAAAGCTTTTTCCAGCTAGTACTTTCTTCTTTGCTTCTAAACTCGAAAGATACAGCTCTAAAGATTAGAGCAAGAAGAACCACAAAGAGTGCAATGTAGAGAGAACTAAACAATGCTGCGTAAAGTTCTGGGAAGGCAGCAAAAGCTGCACCACCTGCAGTGATAAACCAAACTTCGTTTCCGTCCCAAACTGGACCAATAGCGTTGAGCATTACTCTTCTTTCGATATCGGTCTTTGCAATGATTGTATGAAGGATACCAACTCCAAGGTCAAAGCCGTCTGTAAGAATGTATCCTGCAATGAGCACCGTTACCAAGAATGCCCATATTGTTGGTAAATCGAAATGCATCTTTCACCTCCTCCATTAGTAGAGTTCTGCTTCTTTTTCTGGTCCTTTGGTTGCAAATTTTGCAAGTAGGTAAAAATCAGCAATAGCAAGTGCTGTAAAGGTTACAGCAAAGATAATGTAAGTGATGATTACCTCTAAATTTGTAAGTAGAGACACAGCTTGTGCTGTTTTGAGTCCGATGTCGGCATTGAGAATCTTTCCGTAATCGTCAGTTAGCGGATAAACGATCCAAGGTTGTCTTCCAACCTCTGCGTATGCCCATCCAAGCCAGCAAGCAATGTAAGGTAGTGGTAGAGAATAAAGTGCTAGCTTTAAGTATCCTGTGCTGTTTTCAAGGTTCTTGTACTTTATAAGTCCTACAAGGAACAAGATTACAAAGTAAAATCCAAGGTACACCATTAGGTGGAAGGACCAGAAGCTAAAGTTTACTGGTGGAATGTAGTTGCCTTCCCCAAATGTAGCTTCAAACTGCTTTTGAAGGTCTTTTGCACCTTTGAGTTCTCCGTTAAAGTCGTGAGTAGCTAAAAAGCT
>JBDOLX010000040.1:0-5867 GCA_039832905.1 Desulfurobacteriaceae bacterium
TGTGGCTTTATGATAAAAAAAGGGCTGAGATTTCCGACAACTCTAAAATTTATCAGGGTTTCTTAGAAGGTTCAAACGTGAACGTTGTCTATGAAATGGTTAAGATGATAGAGGCTCACAGGGAATTTGATGCCAATATGAACGTTATAAAGGCCGGAGATGAACTTCTTGCTTCTTTAAATGAATTTGGGAGGATATGATGATTAGAAGTTTATGGTCTGCGGCTTCTGGAATGCACGCTCAACAGATAAATTTAGATGTGATTTCAAACAACCTTGCAAACGTTGATACTACTGGCTTTAAAAAGAGTAGGGCAGAGTTTGAAGACCTCATGTATCAAACTCTTAAAGCGGCAGGAACTCCCAATGCGGCCGGTAACCAGATTCCTGTAGGTATTCAAATCGGTCTTGGAACAAAGGTTACTACTGTCTCTAAGCTTTTTTCTCAGGGAAATTTTATTCATACAGAAAATCAGCTTGACGTGGCCATAGAGGGAGACGGTTTCTTTAAAGTTCTTCTTCCTAGCGGAGATACCGCTTATACGAGGGATGGAGCCTTCAAGGTAGATAAAGATGGTAGGCTTGTTACCCATGAAGGTTATGTGCTTCTGCCAGAGATAACAATTCCCCCTGATGCCATAAGGGTCAACATAGCAGAAGACGGAACTGTTACGGTGGAGCTTCCCGGCCAACCTACCCCTCAGGAGATAGGGAGGATAACATTGATAAAGTTTATCAATCCTTCGGGTCTAAAAGCTATTGGGAAAAACCTCTTTTTAGAAACAGATGCTTCAGGAACTCCTCAAGAAGGTATTCCCGGAACGGAAGGTTTTGGAACTTTGGCTCAAGGGTTTCTAGAGTCTTCTAACGTAAATGTGGTTGAAGAAATGGTTAATATGATAATTGCCCACAGAGCTTATGACTTTAATTCCAAGGCTATCCAGACTTCTGATGCTATGCTCCAGACGGCTGTTAACCTTAAAAGGTAAATTTAATATTTTAATACTGTTTTTCGTGATTTTTTTTTCTTCTTCTCCTTCCTTAGCTGGAGGGAAGGAGGAATCTTTTGTTAATTTGGCACTAAGGAATGTTGAATTTTCTATTTCGGGAAAGGTAGAAAAACTCTTAGTAGATGGAAGAGTTACAAACGGACAGGTTTTAAAGGGTTGTGAAATTGAAAATGTAGTTCCAATTTCCCATCTGGTTATAAGAAGGCCCGGAAGGTTCCTCATCCAGCTAAAAGTGAAATGCAAAAATTCGTTTCTTACGAGAACTTTGAATGTTAAATTCAACGTTGATGCTGAGGTTTGGGGGTTTGAGACTACTGATGTCGTTGAACGCGGAGAATATTTAACGGGAAAAGTAAAAAGAAAAAAAGTTCTCCTCTCTACTGTAAGAGGAAAACTTTTTGACGGTAATCCAGAAAAGGTGGTAGCAAAGACAAGATTACCGGCGGGAACTTTTGTTTTAAAAAGATTTGTAGAAGTTCCTTTTGCTGTAAAGAGGGGACAACTCGTAAAAATAGTAGCTGAGAAAGGGGGGATTTATGTTGAAACTACCGGCAAAGCTCTCCAAAATGGCCGTGTTGGTGATATAATCAAAGTCAAAAACATTTATAGCGGAAAGGTTATTGAAGGAAGAGTAAAAGATGAAGAAACAGTTGTCATTCTTGTTTTTTAGCCTCCTGTTAACCTCCTGCTTTAGCAAGCCTCAAGGAACAGTTTCTTACACTCCTCCTCCTCCAAAGCTTAACTTTCAGACAAAGCCGTTAAGTGAGGGATCTCTCTGGAACGACAACGGAAGATTTAAATACATCTATGGAGACTCAAAAGCAAGGGATGTAGGAGATCTTGTTACCATATTGATAGTGGAAAAAACGAGGGCTCAAAGTCAGACGGAGACGGCCTTAAAAAAATCATCTAAGGTTCAAGGAGGAGTTTCCTCTCTTTTTGGTCTTAACAAAAATGTTTTGGACAAAACAAACGTGGCTATGCAAGGAGGTGCAGAGCATGGAGGGAAGGGTTCTACGCTTAGAGGAAGTATTTTTACGGGAACAGTAACTGCTCAGGTAATCGGCAAACAGCCAAACGGAAATTTGATAATACAGGCTCAGAAAAACGTTGTTATTAACGGAGAATCTCACGTTCTTACGATAACTGGAGTTGTTAGGCCGGAAGATATTGACGATACAAATACCGTCACGTCTGACCGGGTATTCAATCTTCAAATAACATATACCGGAGAAGGGGTTTTGACAGATGTTCAAGAACCGGGATTTATATGGAAAATCGTGGCAAAGCTTTGGCCTTTCTAAGTTTTTCTTTTTTGTTTTTTGTTTAGTTCTCACCTTTGGGCCGGTTAAAGCGGCAGAGAACGTAGATAGCGATGGGGACGGACTTTCTGATTACAAGGAGATGTTTGTCTACTTTACTGACCCGCAAAACAAAGATACTGACGGGGACGGACTTTCTGACTATGATGAGATTATAAAGTTTAAAACCAACCCGAACGAAAAAGACAGCGATGGAGATGGCCTCTCAGATTACGACGAGGTGAAAGTTTACAAGACAGACCCTAACTGTGCAGATCCCGATTCAGACGGCCTTACAGACAGGGAAGAAGTGAGAATGTACGGAACTTTTCCTTTCAGGAAAGACACTGATGGAGATGGCTTAACAGACTTTGAGGAGGTTACTGTATACGGGACTTCTCCTCTTAAAAAGGATACAGATGGAGACGGCCTTAACGACAGAAGGGAGATTTATTTTTCTAAAACTTACCCTGATAACAATGATTCAGATGCCGACGGGCTTTCTGACTTTGTTGAAGTTTCAAAAATGGGAACAAACCCTTTAAATCCAGATACAGACGGAGATGGCCTTACTGATGGAGAGGAAGTAGCCTTCAAGACAGACCCTTTCTCTCCGGATACAGATGGGGATGGCCTTTCAGACCTTCAAGAGATAGAGCACTACAGAACCTCTCCTTTAAAGAAGGATACAGACGGAGATGGTCTTAGTGATTATTTGGAGATAGCCCTCTATGAGACCGACCCTTTAAGGAGAGATACAGATGAGGATGGAGTTAGTGATGTAGAGGAAATTAAAAAGTACAAAACTGATCCTTTATCTGCCTTAAGTAAGCCTAAGCTAACTGTTGCCAAGGAAAAGAAGAAAACGGGAAAGGGAGAGAAACTTCTTGCAATTGTCTATTTTGACTATGGGAGCAGTTCTCTTTCTAAGAAGGCCAAAGAAACGCTCAAGGATATTTGCAAAGCTTTAAAAGGAGGAGAAACCTTAGTTATTAAAGGATATGCTGATTGGAAGGGTAGTGAAACTTTTAATTTGAAGCTATCAAAACTTCGGGCTAAGAGGGTTGAGAGTTATCTTAAAAGAGTCTGCAAAAAGGCCGGTAAAAAGGGAATTCGTTTTAAGACGGAATGGTTTGGCTACAAAAGGCTGATAATTAACAAGAAAGGACCTATGGCTCCGAATAGGAGGGTTGAGGTTTATGTTCTTAAGTAGGTTGTTTTTTGTGTTGTTCCTTTTTTTACTCTTTGCCGCCGAAGTCTTTGGGGCAGAGGTAAGAATAAAAGACATTGCAAGAATCGGAGTTTCAAGGGTTAACTACTTAGTTGGGTACGGATTGGTTGTTGGTTTGAAGAATACCGGTGATTCTACTTCGTCTGAGTTTACGAAGCAGTCAATAGCAAATATGCTTGAAAGAATGGGAATAAAAATTCCAAAAGGGAGTATCAGGACGAGAAACACAGCAGCCGTTATGGTTACCGCAGAACTTCCAACTTATGCTAAACCGGGAACAAGAATCGACGTGGTAGTTTCTGCATTAGGGGACGCCAAAAGTTTAGAAGGCGGAACGCTTATTATGACTCCTCTCCTCGGGCCTGACGGCGAGGTTTACGCCATTGCTCAGGGGCCAATTTCTCTTGGGGGCGGATACGAGGTAGGAGGAAAAACGGCTTCTTTAAGGAAGTTTGTTACTACTACGGCCAGAATTCCGCAAGGGGCAATAGTTGAAAGAAATGTTCCTGTGAACTTTTCTAATAGAAACGAAATTGAAATTGTTCTGGATGAGGCCGATTTTAAGACAGCTTCTAATGTTGCACAAGTTATAAATGAGGAGTTGGGTTCTTTAGTAAAGGCTGTTCCTGTATCTCCCGAGACTGTGAAGGTTTTCTTGAAGAAGGAAGGGCTTAACGTAGTTAACCTTACAGCGAAACTTGAAGAGCTCCCGGTGGAAGTGGACTATCCTGCGGTGATAGTTATAAATGAAAGAACGGGTACTGTTGTGATTAATGATAGGGTTACAATATCTCCGGTTGCTGTGGCGCAGGGAGGAGTTACGGTAAAAATTTCAGAACAGCCCGTTATTTCTCAGCCGCCAATGCTCTCTTCCGGTAAGACAATTCTCACTCAGAAAACTTCTATTCAGCTTCAAGAGGGGAAAAGGGTGTTTATTCTTAAACCTAAAGGGCCTTCTTTGCAGGACCTTGTTATGGCTTTGAATGCTGTGGGAGTTACTCCCCGCCAACTTATAGCGATTCTTCAAGCGATGAAGTCGGCAGGGGCTATCCATGCGGAAATTAGGTTGCAGTAAACTCTTTTTTCTCTTCGTGATTTTCTTTTGGCCTCTTGTTGCTTTTTCGGTCGAAAGTGGATGGTTAAGGGTAGGAGACTCTTTTAGACCTTTTGTTAAAGTGGAAAATTTTGCGAATAAGCAGGTAATCTTTGTTACTAAAGATGGAAAGGTTTACTTTGGAAAATGTTACGAAGAAAAACGTTTTTTTAATAGCTGTTATGTTGTTTCAACCAAAAAGTTTAAGGCGGTTGATGGAGGAATTACTTATATAGTATTAAAGGTAGACGGTTACTATCCGCCGAGGGTAGTTGAACACGGAGCTGTGGACAATTTCAACGTTATTCACTCTATCCTTACGGTTGGAATAAACCACTCACAGTAAATCTTTATTTTGCCGTTTTCTTTCTTTAAGCATAGGACTTTGCGGGCTACGGATTTCATAATAGAGGAAGAATAAAATTGTCTAAAGGTAACACAAACGGTATTATCCTTGTTCTTCCTTATGTGGATGTTTTCAATGCGAACCTTTACGTTTTTACTTCTTTTCCAAACCCTCTTTTTGTACTCTACAAATTTCTCGTAGTCTATGCAACCTTCTGGTGAATACAAGTTGAAGTACTTAGGATCTTCTTTTTCCCACAAACTTTTCCATTCTTCTAAAAATTTAAGGATTTCCCTTGTCTTTATTGTTTGGTATGTGGATTCTTCTTTTTGTTTTTGGATGAGCAATCTTTGGAGTTCTTCCTTGCTCTTTTTCATTCTTTTTTCCAGCCTTTCGTTTAAAAATTTACTTATAACATTGTTCAGATTTTCATCTGCTATCTTATAACTCTTATCCAATGAGTATGCAAGAGTAAAAAAAGCAATTGCTCTTTTTATGTACTTATCCTTACCTGTGCCTTCGTAAAGTTTTGTATAGATAACCCCCACGTTGTTGTATATCTTAGGAGAGGCAATTCCCTCTCTTAGGATGCTTTCATATACTTTTAGAGCTTCTTTGTATTTTCCAGCCTTGAAAAGTTGAACCGCTTGGGTAAGTAATTCAGTGGAATTTTCTCCAAAGGCTAAACTTGTCTGTAAAAGAAATGTCAAAGAAGTGACTAGCCAGAGGACTTTTCTCATTGGATTATAAACTCCCTGTAGAATATGTTCCTTACCTTAGTTTTTGTCAGAACAGAGTTAATTTTTAATAGGAGATTCTCTTTAAGAAGTTCCTTCCCTTCTGGAGATACAAGTTCCTTAGAAGACATAGCTCCTACTGTTGTTATG
>JBDOLX010000040.1:5877-11577 GCA_039832905.1 Desulfurobacteriaceae bacterium
GAGAATATCGTTGATCACTGGAAGTTTATTGCGGAGCTCTTTTTCGTCTCCGCTATATTCTATGGCAATGGCTATTCTTATGTAGTGGCCGTCAGCTAAGTTAATAACTACAGGCTCTAACTCCATAATTTTAAAAGAGTTGGTTATCGAAGTTTCACTTTTTTTCTGGTAAAAGTAAATTGCAACTCCTCCGCCAATCAAAGCTATTATCAATACTAAGAAAATAACCTTTTTCACTTCTTACCCCCGGAAGAAACAACATTTGCCGGCTTAGGCAGGTAAATTTTAACCTCTACTCTCCTGTTGAGAGCTCTCGTCCTTTCATCCTTTTCTTCTACTAAAGGCTGAGTATCTGCCACTCCGACAGCCCTTAGCATATCTTTTTTAACTCCCTTTTTCAAAAGGTATTCTAACACAGAAATTGCTCTTCTTACCGAAAGTTCCCAATTGCTTCCATTTTTTACAGGAAGGCTGTCGGTATGGCCTACAATAAAAACTTTTGTTCCTTTTGGAAGTTGCTTGATTATTTCTGCAAGTTTGTCAAGGGAATTTACTGTTTCAGATTTTAGCTGAAACTTCCCCTTTTCAAAGAGAAAGTTTTCAGGGAAGATTAAAATAATCTCCCCTTTTTTACCTTTGCTAACTGATATTCCTTCTTTTCTAAATTTCTTCTTTATTACACTTTCGGCAAGATGGGGGGAAATGTCAGGAAGTTCAATTCTTGTTCTTTTGTTTCCAGCAAAGATGTGGGCTTTCCGAAAGAAGATAGATATTTCCGGTGGATATGAAATAACAGTAAAAGTCAGGTATAAAGCAAAGAAGGCTATGAGAATGAATAAAACATCCATGAAGGAGGTAAGCCATACCGCATCTTTTTCTTTTCTTTTTCTACTTCCAAAGGATTCCATTTTTAACTCTTAGAAATGCAGTTCAATTTCGACTCTTCTATTCTTGGCTTTTCCTTCGGGAGAGGTATTTGGGGCTACTGGTTCAGTATCAGCACAGGCCATAATTTTAAATTTCACCTTGGGAATTTTACATTCTTTTATTAGAACCTTCAAAACACTTTCAGCTCTTTTAGCAGAAAGAACCCAATTATCAACTCCCGGAACGTTATCAGTATGTCCTTTAATTACGATTTTCTTTATGGATGGATCTTTCAGGGCTTCACATATTTCCTGCAAAAAGTGGATAGTTTCTGGTTTGAGACGATAAGAGCCACTTTCAAAAGTTATTTTGCAAGGAAAAAGAACTTTTATAGTTTTTTTTGTCTCTATTACTTTAAACTCCCTAATAAAAGGGTATTTTTCCTTCAGTTTTTCCATTTTTCCTTTTATTTTTCTTAGAACTTTCTTTCGGGGCGGATACAGAGGTCTAACCATAGGTGGGCCGATAGAATTTTTTGGAGAGTTTAAAAGACCTTTATTTCCCGAGATCTCTCCCATTCTGCTTTTAAAGAGGATAACCTTGCTTATGTCAAGTGTGGAGTGGGAAAGAACTATTACAAAAAAGATAATAAGAATAAAAAGAACATCTATAACCGACAGTTTCCATCTTGACCGAGGAGAAACAATCATTTTTGTTCCTTTTGAGCAACCTTTTTTTCAAAGACGTCAACTTTTCCTTTAGAGAGAGATTCCAAGAGAGATTCTCTTATAACTTTTGGGGAAACTCCCTCAAGCATAAATATTATGGCTTTTTCAACTAAGGTAAGTAGGACTTCTTCTCTTGATTTTAGGTATCTGAGCCGAGAGGCGAGAGGGGTAAAAAACATGTTTGATAGCACGAGGCCGTAGAAAGTTGTAAGGAGTGCTAAAGCAAGGCCGGTTCCGATAGTTGAAGGGTCTTTGAGATTAGCAAGCATGTAAATAAGTCCTATAACTGTCCCGAGCAGTCCAAAGGCCGGTGCAAGAGTTCCTAAATTTTCCACGAGCACTATAGAGTTTTCAATGTCTTCAAGGTAGGACCTTCTTTCAAGCTCAAGTACCTCTTTTATCGTCTTGGTATCCGAAATCTCCATTGCAAGCTGAACTGCTCTTTTTATTCCCTCGTAAGGAACTTTCTTACCTTCTATTTCTCTTTCAAGTCCAAAAAGACCATCCCGGCGAAAAGAAACAGAAAGTCTGTTAAAGAACTCTACGAACTCCTGAAGGTTTACATGTTTATAGGAAAAGGCCAAAAATATAGGTTTTAAGGTTCTTGCTACAACGTCAACAGGAAGGGAAGCGGCGCCAGCCGTAAGCGTTCCTGCAATAACGAATATCAAAGACGGATAGTTAACAAAGAGGTCAAGCTGGCCTTCGAGAAGCAAAGTTATAACAAGCACAACAAAGGGAGAAAAAAGAATTAAAAGAGAAAGAACTTGAAACATCTACTACCTCTTCAGGTTTATAACTGTCTGCAGGATCTCATCGTCGGTAGTTATGACTTTTGTGTTTGCCTGAAAAGCCCTCTGAGCTACTATCATGTCAACAAACTCCTGAGTCAAATCAACGTTTGACATTTCAAGAGCTCCTCCTATCACCTCTCCTAGACCTGAATTTTGGGCAAAGTCCATCTTTATGAGGGAGTACGGGTCATTGTTAAGAGGAACTTTGGGAGCAAATGCCCAGAGATTATCCGAAAGCCTTTTAAGAGTATCTTCTGGCATGTCGGCTAAAGGTACTTTGTATAGCTCAATTTTCTGTCCATTATCGTAGTGGCCTACTAAAGTTCCGTCTTTTTCAAAACTAATTTCTATAAGTTGAGAAGCTGAGTAGCCGTTTTGAGTTGCACTGTGAATCATTGAAGGTTCGGCAAGTTGGGTAGAACCGGCAAAAGAAAGGGTCATGGTTATCGGGTTGCTCGGAGCGTAATTTGGATTTGGTGGAAGATTGGGAGGCATTCCATTCGTCAACATGGAAGGAGGTATGGAGAGGGTAAAGGATGTAGAGGGTAGTCCGTTTTCATCGGTTACTAAGTTACCGTTGGAATCGTAAAGTCTTTCTATCTGACCGGACTCGTTAAACTGAATTCCTCCGCTTGAAACCGCCGAGTCAAAATTCCCGTCAACAAATGCCACCCATTTCCAGAAATTAAAATTCTGAATTCCATTGTCTAATTTATCATCTTTATCGGCTTTTATGAAAAAAAAGTCAACGTGGTGGGCATTTCCCAGGGAGTCGTAAACCGTTAAAGCTGTTGAAAATCCGTAGGAATTGGGATTCTTAGGGTCAAACCCTTCCTTGTTTATGAAAGAAACAGCTTTAGGAAGCTGAGTATTAAGGACGGTTTTGGAAAAGTCTATTTTTAGCGTATCGTTGTTACCATCTCCATCTAAATCTTTGTTAAGTGAAAGTTCAAAGACCGCGTCTACGTCTTGTGTTTCATCATAGTTTTTGATGCTAACTATGCTACCGTTACCGTCAAAGGTTATAACTTTCCTAGTTGTGTTGCCCGAGTCTGCAGGATCCTTTCCTACGTCAGCCCACCATTTTGAACTGATGAGTTCGTTTGCAAGAATGTTCATAATATCACTAAGGCCGTTTTCTGAGAGTGATCCAGCTGGGTCTATTTTTACCGTTTCATTAGCTTTTCCATCTCCGTCAAGGTCTATACCCGAGAAGGTGATAACTCCAGAGGTAAGGTTGCCGGCATTATCAAAGGAAATGGCATCATTCTTGGTGCTTATCTTTGTGTATTTCCCGTTATTAGGATCATAGTAGTAGAGAGATGCATCCCACTGCCTATTTTTAGAATCGTAGTTTTCGAATCTTACAAAAAACTGTCTGTCATTTCCGTCATAAACGGGAATGGGAATGTAATCGGTGTTTGTTCCATCTGAAGCATCAAGTTTTAGCTTGACGGCCAGATGAATTTCTGCCTCTCTTTGCTTGAAAATAATGTTTGCATCAGAAGAATTGTTAAGAAGACTGCTAAGTGTGTAGGCTTTTCCATTAACATCGTAAACAGTTGTATCTGCAAGGTCTGAAAAAGTAGAGTTTGACTGTCTTATTCTGAAGCCGGCATCAATTTTAGAAGT
This sequence comes from Desulfurobacteriaceae bacterium, assembly GCA_039832905.1. Taxonomy (NCBI): domain Bacteria; kingdom Pseudomonadati; phylum Aquificota; class Aquificia; order Desulfurobacteriales; family Desulfurobacteriaceae; species Desulfurobacteriaceae bacterium. Next base: position 9,899 of record JBDOLX010000040.1, read on the forward strand.
ATGAACCGTTGAAATCGGAGTATCTGCATTGAGATTGAAAGAGAGAGCTCCCTTTGTAGTTTCCTTTGCAGGGATTACTTCAAAGTCTTTTAGATTAACATCTGTTAAGTTTGCAGGAGTAGTCGGGGCAAAAGTCCCGTCTTCACTTCTTCTGATACCTTGAAGTATCTGACCAGTGGGAGTAACAAGGTTCCCCTCTGAATCTACGCTGAACTCTCCGGCTCTTGTAAAGCGAAACTGGTCATTATAAGTATTGTAAGGGTCATCGTAGGCATTTGGGTCTCTAACTATGAAGAATCCCCTACCGTTGATTGCTAAATCTGTTGCTACACCTGTTGTTTCGAAAGCTCCTTGTGTCATGATGTTTTGGTAGTTTGATACATACGCTCCGTGTCCGACATAAGAAACATTTCCTCCTGCAACGTAAAAGGTATAGAGAAGGTCGGCAAAGTTAGCTCTTTGCTTTTTATAGCCAACCGTTTGGGCGTTGGCAATGTTGTTAGAGGTTGCGTCCAACGCTTTTTGCTGAGCTTTTGTTCCGCTGATGGCTGTGTAGAGAGACGGAAGCATCGCTTTCCTCCTTTAAAAGAGTTCCTTCAGCTTGAAACTTCAATGACATTTTCAATTGGAAAGGCTACATTTCCCAAAGTTATAGTTTCATCTTTTAAATTTACGACTGTAGCTATTCCAGTGGAGTAAAGAACTATGTCGTTGATTAAACTGCCGTTAGCAGTGGCTTCAACTTTTATCCGAAAGGTACCGTTTAACTGGTTGCCATACTCATCTTTCCCATCCCAAGATACGGTGTAAGTGCCTGCCTGTTGGTTTTGGAGTTCCCACTCTTTTACTACCTGTCCGGATTCGTTAAGAATTTTTATCTTGACAACTTCGGCACTTTCACGAAGTGTGTATTCGGCGGTAATAGAGCCGTCAGCCGATACTAAGTTACCTTTTACTTTTACTTTTTTTCCAAGAAGTGACAAAAGGTTTGTCTTGTTAAGACTTTCTATTACTTGGCCGAACTGCTTGAGAGTGTCTGTGAAGTTGTAAGTCTGCTCAAGTTCGGCAAGAGCTGTAAGCTGTTCTGTAAACTCCTTGGGGTTTATCGGGTCTATCGGATCTTGGTTCTGAATTTGAGCTATCAAAAGTTTGAGAAAATCGTCTTTTTGGAGGGTAGTGCTTTCCGGTGTTTGGATAGCTTTCGGGTCTTTGGTTGTTAGAACGTCACCAAGTTGAGTCAGCATATTTGCCTCTGCTAAAAGGTTCGTGTGCTAAAATAATACCAAAAATGGCAGCTTGACGGAGGATATTGTGAAGAAATTAAGTCTTATGGTGTCTTTATCTTTTCTGTTGGTCTCCTGTGGTGGAACAACTTACAAATCGCAGGTCAAGAAACCGGTGCAGACGCAGATTTCGCTTTTAAACGTTTGTGGTAAAAAAGAGGTAGTTTGTCCTCAAAAGAGGAGCTATCTAGTTACTTATCAGAGCTGTTGTGACTATCCTGTAACCTACAAGAAAAAGTAGGTAGGAGGGAAGTATGAAAAAGATATTTTTTATTTTGCTTGTTTTAATATTTCCTGTATTTGTAAGTGCTCAAGAAGTTTTCCAACGCCTTGATGTTCTTTCTTCTAATTCTGAAGAGGGCCGTTTAAACTCAAAAATTATTTTTTTAGCAGACC
>JBDOLX010000041.1 GCA_039832905.1 Desulfurobacteriaceae bacterium
GATTGCGACTCTCCCAAGCTTTATCTTCAGCGTTTTTGATAGCATCCTCTAATGTTTGTTGAAATGCCCGCGAAAGTGAGCGGGATTGCGACCCAATATATCCAACTTTCTTCATTTCTCACCTCCTGTGTTGAAATGCCCGCGAAAGTGAGCGGGATTGCGACAGAAATTTTTCAAGTTTTTTCTTTGAAAAATGGTTTTTAATTTGAAATGCCCGCGAAGGTGAAGCAAGATCGTAATTAAGAATAGGGAAGCTTACTTTGATCTTTCACTTTTAATGATGATCTCTATTTGCTTCTTTAGATATGGAATATCTTCTGTAATTGTTTGCCAAACTATACCAATGTCAACTCCGAAATAGTCGTGAATTAAAATATCTCGAAATCCAGCTATCTCCTTCCATGGTATATGCGGGTAACGTTTTCTAACTTCCATAGGAAGTTTTTTAACAGCTTCTCCGATAATTTCCAAGTTTCTTATTACTGCATCTATTACAATATCGCTTTTTGCAAATTCTTCGAAGTTTAAATCGGCAGTATACTTTTCTATTTTTTGTATGCTTATTAAGATATCTTCCAAAAATAACTTGTAGTCTCTACTTCTTGACATAAATAACTTCCTTTAGAATTTTTTCTCTTAATCGAGGTTTGAGAGCTTTTTTTAAAACTAAATCAACCTTTCTATTGAAAATGTTTTCAAGAAAGAACTTTAGCTTCATATATTTTATTAAGGATAGCGTATTTCCTGAAGTTTCAATGAGGATATCTATATCACTACTTTCTTTTTGTTCGTTTCTAACTATTGAACCAAAGACTCCTATTCTTTTTATTCCATATTCTTTCTCTAAGTAGTTTTCAATTTTCTTTAGTTTATCGATAATTATTTCCTTTTCTGTTAATTTCTTTTTTTCCGTCAAGCTACACCTCAGAGATTAGTTTAACCATTTATAAATTATATGTAAGTGTAGGAAATACGGAAGTGTATAATATCCCCCAAACCTTTACTTACTGGTGGTTAGTTTGAAAGCCCTTTTTGGAGGAAGTTTTAACCCTGTTCACGTAGGACATTTAATAATTGCAAGGGATATTTTGGAAACCTTTAATTTTGAAAAAATTTTTTTTGTTCCTGCTTATCTTCAGCCGTTAAAGGGAGAACTTTTTCTTCCTGCTGAATTAAGGTTAGAACTTTTGAAAGTTTCGATAGAAGGAGAAAAGGGTTTTTCCATTTGGAATTATGAAATAAAAAAAGGGGGAGTTTCTTATACTGTTGATACTCTAAAGGAGTTTTGGAAAGTTTATAGGGAAAAGCCTGTTTTTATAATGGGAATGGATTCGTTTAACTATTTTTATCTTTGGAAAAAACCTAAAGAAATTTTAAAACTTTCGAAAATTGTTGTCGTTAAAAGACCAGGTTACAAAGTGGATGTTGAAAAGGTTGAGGAAAGTTTAGGAGTTTCTATTAAGTTTGTAGAAGTTAATAGAGGAGATTTATTAGACAATAACGTCTTCAATGAAGTAGATATTGTCATCTACAACGGTAGATCAGTAGAAATCAGTTCAACGGAAATAAGAAATAGGCTACAATCAGGACAATCAATATCCTACTTTTTGCCTGAAAAAGCTTTAAAAATCTTGTGGAGGTGGTGGGAAAATGCCTTTCAAAAAAATGTTTAACAAGAAGACCTTAAGAGATATTCCAAAGGAAGAGTTACACGGAAAAAGGGTTTTTGTAAGGGTTGATTTCAACGTTCCAATTGAAAATGGAGTGATTCAAAACGATAAGCGTATAAGGGCTGCTCTTCCAACTATTAACTACTTGATTGACCACGGGGCAAAGGTAATTTTATGTTCTCATCTTGGAAGACCAAAAGGTTGGGATGCAAAGTTCTCTTTAGAACCTGTTGCTGATAGGTTATCGAGGCTTCTTGAGAAAGAAGTTAAGTTTATTCCAGATTGTATTGGTGAAGATGTAGAGTGGGAAGTTAACAACCTTAAAGACGGAGAAGTTGCTCTGCTTGAAAACGTTAGGTTCTACAAAGAAGAGACTAAAAATGATGAAGAATTTGCTAAGAAACTTGCAAAACTTGTTGATATTTACGTAAACGACGCTTTTGGAACGGCACACAGAAAACATGCTTCAACTTACGGAATAGCCAAGTTTGTAAAGATTGCAGTTGCTGGATTCCTACTTGAAAAAGAGATAAAGTATCTCCAAAAAGCCCTCGATAATCCGGAAAGACCTCTTGTTTTAATAATCGGTGGTTCTAAAGTTTCTGGAAAGCTTGAAGTAATAGAGAACCTTTTAAATATCGTAGATAAGATGTTAATCGGTGGAGGAATGGCTTATACCTTCCTCAAAGCTCTTGGATTTAACGTTGGGAAGTCCTTAGTTGAAGAAGAACTAATTGAAACTGCTAAGGAAATAATGGAAAAGGCAGATAAGAACGGAGTTAAACTTTACATTCCAGTTGATAGCAATAACGCTGATGAGTTTTCTCCATCAGCCCATGCAAAACTTACAACCTATAAAGAAATTCCTGACGATATGATGGGACTTGATATTGGACCTGCTACTGTAGAACTTTTTAGAGAAGCTCTTTCTGATGCAAAGACTATCCTTTGGAATGGTCCAATGGGAGTTTTCGAGTTTGAGAAGTTCCGTTATGGAACTATGGAAGTAGGAAAAATTGTGGCTTCTCACAAAGATGCTTTAAGGATTGTTGGTGGTGGAGATAGCGTTGCTGCAATTGAGATGCTTGGTCTTGAACACCAGATCGACCACGTTTCAACAGGTGGTGGTGCTTTCTTGGAGTTCTTAGCAGGTAAAGAGCTCCCAGGTGTGATGGCTTTATCTGACAAGGAATAATCAAAGTTCCCTCCCTTTTTTTACAGGGAGGGGGTTTAATAGATTATTAAGTTCATTCCTCTGCTTCTTAAGTAGGGTATCTCTTCTGGTTTGTCAACAGAGTCTATTAGAAACCATTCTTCTTTTAGAGTAGAAAGCCATATACCCATTATGCTAAACTTTGATCGGGTTCCTTCTGTACCGGGGGGTTCTAAGACTGTAAATCGTGTCCACTTGTGAGCTACAGAAAGAGCGGATAGGACGTTATCCAAATCTACTGGTAAGTTTCCAGAAAGAACAACTACTTTATATCCATCAAGTTCTTTTTTTACCTTTTCTTCGGGATCTATAAAGTCAAAGGCTACGAAAAGGTGAAGGTTTTCAAATTCAATTCCATTTTCAGTAGTTTTAGCAGATTTTCCTGTAAGAAGCTTTACTAGCTGAGCTATTTTGTCAACACCTCCACCTGTTAAAACCTTTAGCTTTCCAACTATTCCTTCAAGATCTTTACCTTCTGGTTGGGTAACTTCTATGCTGTAAGCGTTCAAAAGTTTTACTAAAGTTTCAGGAGTATCTCTTTTAAGATTTATAACTATTCTGTTTCCCGTAGAAGGGTTATAGCTTAAGTAGTCATAGTGGTAAATCAAGATATCTTTAAGTCCTAAAATTAATTCACCATTTTTCTTTACTATTCCAAACTGAGAATTAATTTCTTTTTCCAGAAGCTTTTTTAGTTCTTCTTGACTTTTCAAGACTCTTATACCTAAGGATTCAACTTCTTTTTGAACTCTTTTGGAGATGGTGTTGCCAAAGTCCAAAACATAATCTTTTCCACCTATGGAAATCTTTGGATGTTTAGAAAAATCCACTTTTCCACTCTTTAAGATTAAGCCTCCACTATCTGCAGTTTCTCCTCCGAGCATTCTTATTACTGGGAAGAAAGCCTTCTCCTTGCTCTTTTGAGGGAGTAGTATCTTACCCTCGCTTTTTGTTCCAATTGGTATCTTAATCTTTTGTCCTACGTATATAATGTCAGGATTCTTTATTTTATTTATCCTTGCTATGGTTTTTATGGAAGATTTAGGTAATTTAAACTTTTTTACTATTCCCCAAAGAGTGTCTCCCTTTTTTACTTTATAGATTATAAGACCACTTCCTCTTATACTTTCTCCCACTTTTTTCTTAACAATCTTTATCTTGTAAACTTCACCGAAAGCTAAGTTGCATAGAAGGAGTGCTATTAAGAAAGCGAGTCTAACCATTTTCTCGTTTCCTCTATTGCTTTTTTAGCAAGGTATCCTCTTCGTTCTCTTTTACCTTTTATTTTCTTTTCTGGAGGTGGTAAAAGCCCGAAATTTGCATTCATTGGTTGAAAGCTTTTAGGATCTGCTGTGGTTATGTATTTTAACAAAGCTCCTATCATGATAGTTTCGGGAGGATAGATAGGGTCTTTTCCTTCTAAAAGTCTTACAGCATTTAAACCAGCTATTATTCCGGTAGCAGCAGATTCAGGGTATCCTTCAACTCCTGTAATTTGTCCAGCAAAGAAAACTTTTGGGTTTTTCTTAAGCTGTAAAGTTCTCAAGAGAAGTTTTGGAGAATTGATAAAGGTGTTTCTATGGATACTTCCATAGCGGGCAAACTCTGCATTCTCAAGTCCGGGAATTAATCTAAAAACCCTTTTTTGTTCAGGATACTTTAGTTTTGTTTGAAAGCCAACAAGATTAAGAAGAGTTCCTTCTTTGTTTTCTTTCCTCAGCTGAACAACAGCGAAAGGTCTTTTTCCTGTTCGTGGATCTATTAATCCAACAGGTTTAAGAGGGCCAAAAAGTAGTGTTTGTTTCCCTCTTTCAGCCATTTCTTCTATTGGCATGCAACCTTCAAAGTAACAGGCTTTTTCAAAGTCTTTTAGTGGAACTTTTTCAGCCTCCATAAGTGCATTGTAGAATCTTTCATATTCTTCTTCTGTCATTGGACAGTTGAGATAGTCATCTCCCCCTTTTCCGTACCTTGAGCCCCAAAAACACTTTGAGTAATCAATGGTATCTGCATAAACTATTGGAGAAATAGCATCGTAAAAGTGAAGTTCTTTTTCTCCTAAGTATTCTCTTAGGTAATTTGAAAAATCGTCAGATGTTAGAGGACCTGTTGCAACAATTGTAATTCCTTCTTTTGGGATTTCTTTTACTTCTTCTCTTATAACTTCTATGTTTGGGTGTTTTTCTATCTTTTCTGTTATGTACTCAGCAAACTTTTCTCTATCAACTGCTAGAGCTCCACCAGCTGGAACTTCTGTTCTCTTTGCTGCTTCTACTATTAAAGAGTTTAGAAGTTCCATTTCGGCCTTTAGAAGTCCTCTTGGAGTAGTTATCTCCTTTCCACCGAGGGTGTTTGAACAAACGAGCTCTGCAAGTTTATCCGTTTTATGGGCAGGAGTTGTTTTTTTAGGTCTCATTTCAAAAAGTCTAACTTTGTGTCCGCTTTCAGCAATTTTGTAAGCGGCTTCTACTCCTGCAAGTCCACCACCAATTACGTTTACTACCTTTTCCAATTTTTCTCCCCAAAAAGTTAGAATTTCTGTAAAACAAAATTATAGAAAGGAGTTTAAATTGGACAGGGTTTTGAGGGATTTAAAAAAACTGAAGGATTTAGTGGTAACCTTAAAAAGGGAAAGGAAAAAGGTTGTTTTTACAAACGGTTGTTTTGACATTTTACACGCTGGACACGTTGATTACCTTGAGAAAGCAAAAGCTTTGGGAGATGTTCTAATTGTTGGAATGAACAGCGATTCTTCAATAAAAAGAATAAAAGGAGAAAAAAGACCTATTATTCCAGAGAACTACAGGGCAAGAGTTTTAATTGGTTTGAAAGCTGTTGATTACGTTTTCATTTTTGATGATGACACTCCATTTGAAGTGATAAAAACTATTAAGCCTCATATTCTTGTAAAAGGTGCGGACTGGGAACTTGAAAAGATCGTTGGGAGAGAATTTGCAGAGCAGGTGGAGAGGATACCATTTGAATACGATATATCAACCACAAAGATTATAGAGAAAATTGTTTCTCTCTACTGTAAAAGATAAAAGCCCCAGAAGGGGCTTACTCTTAAAATCTTAATCCTGCTTCTACGAATGGCCCTTTTATCTTTATGTCGGAGTAAATATCACTTATGTCATCGATTTTTATGTTTTGATACTTGTAACCAACTCCAATAAATGTGAGAGGGAATGGAGAGTATGTTACTTTTCCAGTAGCATCTAAAAATTGATTTCCAGAATATCCTATCCACTTAGCTTCAACTTCTGTTTTTACAGGACCAACTTTTACTCCAACTTCTCCGCAGGCCATTGGGAGAGGAATAGAAAAGTTCGTATCTTCTTTGGTGTCTGTTCCTTCAATTTCTACCATGGCGTATCCATCGATGTACTTTAGGTTAAGTCCGAAGTGAACTTCTAAATCGAGAAGTCCCAAAGTTCCAAGAGATAAGAGTCCTAAGAAAGGTACTCCCCAGTATGCGGTTAAATCGTACTGGTTAAGTTGAAGTTCAGTTTTTATTGGGCTAGATGCGGAGAAAGTTTGGTCTCCAAATGTGAAAGTTTGTGTTACTTCTCCACTTCCTTCAAACTTTGTTGGGTGCGCTTCAATCTTAAAGTTAGGAATGAGAGGTATGGGATGTTCAATCTTTGCCCAACCGTAAAAAGAAGTTTCTCCATCAAGGTTTAAGGTGTCCTTTACGTCAACAGCTGTATTTTTATAACCAAAAGAACCACTAATGTTTTCTGGAATAACGCCAACTCCTCCCTCTATTTTCAGAAGAGGCATAGCGTTTGCTACTGTAGAGAGAATAAGAGCTAAACTTGAAGCTAAAAGTATCTTTCTCATTTTCTCCTCCTTTTAGAAAGTTCTCTTTCTAACAAGTTTCAGGATTAAAGCTTTCTGGGTATGTAGCCTATTTTCTGCTTGATCCCAAACAATCGACCTGTCACTTTCAATTATTTCATCTGTTACTTCCTCTCCTCTGTGTGCTGGTAAGCAGTGCATAAAGAGGAAGTCATTTTTAGCGTGTTTTACAAGTTCGCTATTTACCTGATAAGGCATGAAGATTTCTTTTCTCTTTTCACTTTCTTCTTCCTGTCCCATACTTGCCCAAACGTCGGTATAGATGACATCTGCATCTTTTACTGTTTCTATTGGGTCATTTGTTACAACTATCTCTGCACCAGTGTCTTTAGCAATTTCCTTGGCTTTTTCTACATAGCTTTCTAAAGGTTCAAAACCCTTAGGGGTTGCAGCGTAGAACTTCATTCCCATATAGGCAGCACCAATTAACCAAGAGTTACACATATTGTTTCCATCACCAACGTAAGCAACTTTTAGTCCTTTAAGTTCTCTTTTGTATTCCCAAATGGTGAAAATATCTGCAAGAACTTGGCAAGGATGTTCTTCATCGGTAAGAGCGTTAATGACCGGGACATCTGAGTATCTAGCGAGTTCTTCCACTCTTTTTTGTTCAAATGTTCTGATAACTATTAAGTCTACGTATCTCGATAAGACTCTTGCTGTATCTTTTATAGGTTCTCCTCTTCCAAGTTGAGAACCTTTAGTGTCCATATAGACACCGTGTCCTCCAAGTTGGTATACACCTACTTCAAAAGAAACCCTCGTTCTTGTTGAAGGTTTTTCAAATATTAATGCAGCAGTAAACCCATCTAAAGGTCTGTAAAGTTCTCCTTTCTTCTGTTTTTCTTTCAAGAAAGCACTCAAGTGGATTATGTTTTCTATGAAGAGTCTATCTGCATCAAGCATAGAAATAAAATCCTTCATTTCACTACACCTCTTAACTTTTGTAAGAGTATTTTGTACTGGTTCTGTAAAAACTTTATTTTCTCTTCGTTTTCAATAATTCTATCAGAAAATTTGTCTATCTTTCTTTCTTCCTTGACAAGTTCAGCTTCTATTTCTTCAAGTTTTGTAGTTATGTTTTTTAAAATAAAGAGAAGCTTTAGTGAAAAAAGGAAAAGAGTTCCAATGCATAGCAAAATGAATATTAGTAAAAGCTGAATCACTCTAGAACCCTCCCTTTTAAAATTTTATCTTTCAGGCTTTCGGACTCCGCCAAGGAGGTTTCTTTTATTATAACTTCTCCAGCAGGAAACAAAATTAGAATGGATAAGAAAGTATTGTTTTCTTTTTTTATTAGAATGCCGATAGCTTCTGGTTTTTGTAAGTAGGTACAATATTTGGAAAAAAGATCAGAGGATACAAGTGATCCTTGGAAGACAAGATATTCTACTTTTCCTTCTTGGGGAATTAGTATTTTTTCTCCTCCAAGCTTTAAATAATTATCCTTGAAATTAACACAAATTTCCGAAGGCTTTGAAAGGGAGAAAAGGTTGCCTGCAGCTGTCTTTAATTGATTTTCGAAATTATCCCAAGAACCCTTTTCAAAGCTGTAAAACGTAGGAAGAGCAACGAAAATTCCTACTGAAATGATTGTAAGGACGATTAGTATTTCCAGTAAAGAAAATCCTCTTTTCATAGTTTAGTTCTAAAGGACTTTGATTTTTGGTAAGGGATTATATACTATAATGAAAGATGAAGATGCAGTAGCTGGATGATAATATCTGATGGTTGAGACTTTAACACAAAATTTGTATTTTATAACTTCTCAATTATAATACGCATTATCTTCTAAATTATTCTTCGGGAGGCACCTTGGGAATTCTTGGCTTTTTTAAGAAAGGACAATCAGAGGAAGAAGTGTTCCACAATGCTGTAGAAGCAAAGGATTACGTTACTATTGTAAATGTTGGGCAAAAACTTCTTCAAAAGTATCCTTACTCTACCTCTATTATAAACCCTTATACGGAAGCTCTCATAAAGTTAGGTAGGAAAGAAGAAGCTATAAAGGTTCTTCTTGATTTTGCTGAAAAAAAAGCAGCAGAGGAGTACTACGATATAACAATTGCTATCTTGAAGAAGATTCTTAAAGTAGATCCTTATAACATTAGAGCTTTAAAACTTCTTGTTTCTACCCTTCAAAAGAAAGAATTGTTCTACGAAGTCTTTAAAACTTTGGAAGAAAGTTACAAGAAATTTAAAGAAGCAGGTCTCCCCGTTGAAGGTATTAGAGAAATCTTAGAAAAGTTTGTTCAAGATCAGTTTCATCCTCTATTTCACGAAAAGTATGCTGATATATGTAAAGCAGAAGGTAAAGAAGATGACGCTTTTACAAGCTATATTTTGGCTGGGAACCTTTACGTAAAGCTTAAGAACTTTAAGGCGGCTTTAAGGGCCTTTCTTAAGGCTAGGGAAATAAAGAAAACAGAAAACTTGGACAGACAACTCGTAGAGGTTGTTGTTTATGGTGAAGAAGGAACGGAAATAATACCAACAATTGCGGTTGAAAATAGCCAGAATTTAGAGTTTCTTAAGTTTTTGGTGGATGATTTTAGAGAAGCAGGGAAAATTTCTTTGCTAAAGAAGTTAGCTGAACGTATTCCAGATGTTAAAGTTAAGTATTTCCTATTATCTATGATTGAGTTTGAAACTGGAAACATTGAGAGTGGTACTCAGTATCTAGAAAAGTTAAGAAATATTGATGAAGGAGTTTATTCAAAACTTCTTTCTATTATTACCAATAGGCACCCTGAGTACGCCGATACAATCTTAGGTAAGATAAAAGATGAGGAAGAACTACCAGACTTTGAAGATATTATAGAAGCAATCGATGACGTTATAGCTTCTGATGTTTCTGAAATTATTTCCTCTTTTGAAGAAGATAAAACAGAGGAAGAGAGTAGTATTTTTTCCTTTGACATGAGTAAGGATGAAAGTGAAGGTATTAAAAACCTTTCATTGGCAGAAGCTATGCTTGGACTTGGTAATTTCGAAAAAGCCATAGAAATGGCTAAAAAAGCTTTAAACTGTAACTCTACCTTCCTAAAAGCCGCAATTCTTATAACCAATGCGTATAAACTTCAAGGAAGGTTTAGAGAAGCTATAGACTTCTTGATGGAAATTCTTCATGAAAGAAAGCTTAATGAAAGAGAAGAAGCTCAGCTTAAGGAAGCATTAGGAGAAGTCTACGAAGCTATGGGAGAAAAAGATAGGGCACTCCTTTGGTATAAAGAAGCTTATAAAGTTCTAAAGCTACCAGAACTCCTTGAGAAGATAAATAACTTAGAATTGGTTTCTTAGTAAAAGTTAAAATTTACGATATGGGACTAATTCACTCACTTTACGTTCATGTTCCTTTCTGTAAGAGTAAGTGTCCTTACTGTGATTTCTTTTCTGTTTCTGACTTTTCTTTACTTTCAGATTATAAGAAGGCTGTTTTAGAAGAACTTTCGTTAAGAAGTCCAAATTTTGTCTCATTCCCAACAGTCTACTTTGGGGGCGGAACGCCTTCGACTCTTAGTGTGGATTTTTTCTATTCTATTCTTTACAGCTTGGGGCAGTTCTCAGAGGTGACGATAGAAATAAACCCGGAAGATGCTAAAAAAGACTTTCTTTTAGCTTTAAAGGAAATAGGAGTGAATAGGATAAGCATTGGAGTTCAGACTTTTTCAGATAAACTTTTGAAAATACTTGGAAGAAGACAAACTTCACTGCAAAATTTAAAAAGTTTAGAGAATGTTTTATCCATTTTTGAAAATGTTTCTATTGATATCATCTATGGAATACCAGAGCAAACTTTAAAAGACCTTGAAAAGGATTTAGAAATAGCAACTTCTTTTCCTATAAAACACATATCCACTTATGCCTTAACGGTCTATGAAGGAACTCTTTTTGAAAAGTTAGAAAAGTCTGGGAAAATTTCTCTTCCTTCCGATTCTATCTTATCCGAGATGTACTACATTTTAAGGGAATTTTTGGTAGAAAGAGGCTTTAATCATTACGAAATTTCTAACTTTGCTTTTTCTGGTTTTGAGTCAAAACATAATCTTAGTTACTGGAAACTAAAGAATTACTTAGGATTAGGGGCTTCAGCAGCTTCCTACGTTAACGGTAAGTGGTGGAAGAACGTATCAAGTGTTGAAGAGTATGTCTCTTTTCTAAATAACTCAAAACTTCCTACAAGCGATGTGGTAGTTTATCAAGATGAAGAAGAAAAGGAACTCAAAATTCTTATGGGACTAAGGCTTATAGCAGGAATTAACTTAGATGAACTGGAACTTACAGAAAAATTTAAAGAAAGACTAGAAAAGAACCAAAAACTTAAGTTCTTTTTGGAAGAAGAATTTTTGGTATTTGAAAAACCTACTTTAAGGCTTGGAGAAAAAGGATATTTTGTTTCAAATACCGTGATATCGGAAGTAATTTCTGCTTTATTCTAAAATCTTTCCTTCTTTTCTTAATCTCTGGATTAGATGGTCTTCTTCTCCAGCTTCTAACCAGCCTTTTGCCCTTAAAACGCAACTATCACACTTTCCACAAGGGACTTCTTCCCCTCTATAACAGGAAATTGAGTAGGAGTAATCGGCTCCAAGCGATAGCCCAAGTTTTATTATTTCTCCTTTAGTTAGTTTTAAAAGTGGAGCATGAATTTTCCAGCTTGTTCCTAAAGATCCTAGTTTTGTTCCCTTGTTTAAAGTTTCTTCCATTGCTTTTAAAAATTCAGGTCTACAGTCTGGGTAACCACTGTAATCAACTGCGTTCCAGCCACCAACAAGGTGAGTTGTTCCAATACTTTCAGCATAAGTTGCTGCAATGGATATAAAGACTCCGTTTCTGAACGGAACGTAAGTTATGGGAATTCCTCTTTCTTTTATTTCATCGATGGAGTGAGTTTCTGGTACTTCCAAGTTTTTATCTGTAAGAGCAGAAGCACCAAACTTAGAAAGATCTACTTCAGAAAGGACGTGTTCTTTAACACCGGCGTTCTTTGCTGTTATTTTTGCCATTTCTATTTCAAGAGAGTGTCTTTGACCGTAGTAGAAGGTAATTGCGTAAACTTCTTCAAAGTTTTTTTTAGCCCAGTAAAGAGCGGTTGTTGAATCCAATCCTCCAGAAAAAATGACAACAGCTTTTCCCATAGAGTTCTCCATTTGACTAAAACATTTTTACCATCTAAAATTACGCCGACAACTATTATAATTCAATTGTTGGGAGAGAAGCCTTGACCTTTCAGGAAATTATATTCACTCTTGAAAAATATTGGGCATCAAAAGGATGTATTATAGCTTCAAGTTATGACGTTGAACAGGGTGCAGGAACTATGCACCCATTTACTTTCCTAAAAGTTCTTGGTAAAAAACCTTGGAATGTAGCTTATGTTCAGCCTTGTCGCCGTCCAAAAGATGGAAGATATGGAGAGAATCCAAATAGACTTCAGCACTACTTTCAATTTCAAGTTATCCTAAAACCTTCTCCCGAAAATTCCCAAGAGCTTTACTTGGGTAGTCTTGAGGCACTTGGAATAAAACTCTCTGAACATGACATAAGGTTTGTTGAGGA
>JBDOLX010000042.1:0-8615 GCA_039832905.1 Desulfurobacteriaceae bacterium
TCTTCGATCTTTTCCGACGCATCTTTTCTGCAAGTAGGAATTTCTTGGTAACCTAATGATTTGAGGAAATTAAGTTGTTTTTCAGTAGGTGGTAAGCATCTACCTGTTTTCTCATCAATTTTTTCCTAATGACCAATTTTACGGAAGCATTAACTCAGAATTGATAAACAGTAGAACTTATTTTATATCCAGCCAAACGTTTAGCCCTGAGGAAAAAACGAAGGCTTACACTAAATCGGATATTACCTTTTCAAAACTTTGGAAGCATGCAATACTTAACGTAAATGCTGTCTACCTTCGTTCTTTAGATGGATCAACCGCAACTATCTACCAGAGGATTCCTAATATTCGTCTTTACCTTCTTGACATTCCTTTAGGGAATACTCCGTTTTCTTTCAGTAATGACTTGGACTTTACTTACTTTTACAGGGAAGCTGGAGGAAGCGGTTATAGGTTAAACGTTGAACCAGCTTTAGTTTTTGGAAAGAGGTGGAAAAGGTTAAAGAACTCTTCAAGGTTTAGTGTCTTATTAACAAAATACCAGCACGGAGGAGATAGGAGTATATTTCAATTTAAAGATACCGTAACTACCCATTTTTTCTTTCCCTTGACAGAAAAACTGTCTTTTTCATTTAATCCACGTCTGGAAGTTCTTTATAGAGAAGAAGAAGATCAAAGTTCCAATCCATTTTATGATACTACCGATAGAATAGAAGGGGAAAAATCCTTAAATACTTTTCTTGATTCTTTTGTTTATTACTCTGGTAGAAGAGTTGCAAGATTATCCTTGAAAGCTCTTTATGATTTTCAAAACGAAGAAGACCATTTTGGCTTGTGGAAGTTTGATTTAGATTTTTCTCCTTCAAAGAAAATGACTTTTAGAGAAACTTTATTTTACTCAGTAAAAGATTCAGAACTTAACAAAGCAAATACTTACTTTTCAGCAAAGTCTAAACTTCTCTCTTTGTGGCTTAACCATTACTATGAATTTAACAAGGAAGTTTTAAACAATTACCTTAGATGGGGAGTTTCTATTCCATTAGGGAAGTACTTAAGTTTTTCTTACTCACAAAGGTATGATCTTTTGTTATCAAAGGATAGGGAAAGGGAGTATGCGATCTCTGTAAAAAGGAATTGTTGGAATGGGAGACTTTCCTATAGATGGGTAAGAAATTACGATAACACAGTTGATTATCAGGTACTTCTTGTTGTGAACCTTCTAAAGGTTGGAAATTACGGCTACAGGTTTATTGGAAAGAAAGAGTAGTTTGACGTTGACACCTTTAATTGTCCTTCATATTTTTCTACCTAGCAAAGGTGCGCCCGTAGCTCAGTAGGATAGAGCGCGAGATTCCTAATCTCGAGGCCGCAGGTTCGATCCCTGCCGGGCGCACCATTTTTTTTATTCTTTTTGTTGACATTTTTAAAAAATTCCTTAAAATTCACACTCGCTCTAATTCAAGGTTTAACGGAGGTCTGCTATGTCTATTGGAGGACTTGACGCACTTATCAAGGCTGTTCAGGAAAAATATATGAGAAATGATATTCCTGAATTTAGAGTAGGAGACACAGTAAGAGTTTACGTAAAAGTTAAGGAAGGAGATAAAGAAAGAATTCAAGCTTTTGAAGGAGTTGTTATTAGAAAGAGAGGATCTGGAACAGACGCCACGTTCACAGTTAGAAAAGTTTCCTACGGAATTGGAATCGAAAGAACTTTCCCATTCCACACAAAGGTTATTGATAGAGTGGAAGTTCTCAAGAGAGGTATTGTAAGAAGAGCAAGACTCTACTACCTCAGAGAACTCAAAGGTAAAGCTGCTAAAATTAAAGAGAAGAAAGAGTGGATGACAAAGAAGTAATACTTTCCTTTGAAAAGAGTCTATGGGAAAAAGGTTTTAAATTTGTTGCTGGAATAGATGAAGCGGGAAGAGGGCCGTTAGCTGGACCGGTTGTTGCTGCTGCTGTTGTCTTCCCGCAAAACATTAACCCCTTTTTATTTAAAGACTCGAAAAAGTTAACAGAAAAAAAGAGGGAAAGACTTTTTTATGAAATCTTTGAAAAAGCTGTTTCCGTTGGCGTAGGTTTTGCTGATTCTACGGAAATAGATAAGTTAAACATTCTTAACGCTACAAAGCTAGCTGTAAAGAGAGCCATATCCTCCCTTTCGGTAGAACCAGAGTTTCTTATAACTGATGCTCTTAAGTTGGAGGAGTTTAAAGAAAATTCTCTAGCACTTGTTAAAGGCGATGAGAAAAGTTTTTCTTGTGCTTGTGCAAGTGTTGTAGCTAAGGTTGTTAGAGATTTCATTATGAAAGACTTGGCAAAATTCTTTCCAGAGTACGGCTTTGAAAAACACAAAGGTTATCCAACAAAACATCACGTAGAAATGATAAAAAAGTGGGGAGTTTCTCCTGTTCATAGGAGGAGTTTTGGAAAAGTTGAAAGGAAAATGGGGGGAGGAAGTAGCTTCCCAGCATCTACTTGCGAAAGGTTACGATATTATCAGGAGAAATTTCAGGAGCTCTTACGGAGAAATTGATATTATTGCCTTTGAAAAATCAACAAAAACGCTTATCTTTGTAGAAGTACGTCTAAGGAAGAAAGGTTCTTTAGTTACTCCTCTAGAGTCCATTGATTGGAAAAAGCAGGAAAGACTAAAGAAAACAGCAGAAATCTTCCTGACAAAGTTTAACCTTGACTATGATTTTATTAGGTTTGACGTTATAGGAATAACTTACAGAGGGAGAGAATCCTTTGATATAGAACATATAAAAGATGCTTTCTAGTTGATATAATTCGCTTAAATTCTAACCGTTTGTAAATGGAGGGTCTATTTTGGCTAAGGTAAGAGTTTACCAGCTTGCAAAAGAGCTCGGTATGTCTCCAAAAGAGCTTTTGAATAAGCTTCGTGAAGAACTTGATATGCAAATTAAAAGTACTCAATCGGGACTTGATGAAAAACAGGTAATGCTTGTTAAGGAATTTATTAAACCTGTAAAAGTAGAACCTCAACCTAAGAAGGAAGAAGCAGAAGTCTTGCCTATTGAGGAGAAAGAAGTTAAGAAAGAAGGAGTGGTAGTATCCAAAGAACCTGAAAAAACTGAATCTATGAAAGAATCTACCTTTGAAGAAGTGAAAAAAGAGGAAGAAAAAGTCGAGAAAGAACAAAAGTTTGAGGATAAAGGAAAGGAATCTGAAGAACAGAAAGTGCAGCAAGTAGAAGAAAAGAGAGATAGAGGACAAAGACCGAGGAGAAAATCTGAAGTTAGGATTCTTTCCCCTGAAGAACTTGCAAGAAGACGCCGTAGAAGGAGAAAGCCTTTTAGAAAACGTGAGGAAGGGGAAAGGAAGTTTCCTTCTAGGAAGGAAAGACCTGAAAGGATTGGAAAGGCAAAAAGAGAGGATAGAGAGAAACAGAAAGTAGCAGAGGAAAAGGTTACAAGAGAACAGCTTGAAAAACTTGTTTCTTCTACTAAGGACAGTAGAGATAAGGAAAAGCCTAAAACTGCTGAGGATCTTGTAGCTGAAAGAAAGAAAGAACAGAAGGAATTGGAAGATCAAAAAAGATTTGAAGGGCTTATGAGAAAAATTGAGGAAAAGAACAGAGCTAAAAGAAAGAAACGGAAGAAGAAGAAAAAAGAAGAGGTTAAGGAAGAAATTCCCTTCGAAGAACTTTCTGAAGAGGAACAGCTTCAAAGACTTATTGAAGAGGAAGAAAGAGCAAAAACAGTTGTTATTCCTGAGGTTATTTCTGTTAGAGAGTTTGCCGAAAAACTAGGAGTTGATCCTACGCAACTTCTACAAGACTTGATAGCTCTTGGAAAGTTTGTAGCTATAAATCAGCCTATAGATTTTGAAACCGCAGGTAAGGTTGCAGAAAAGTACGGCAAAGTGGTTAAGCTTGAAGGAGCAGAAGAAGAAGAGACACTCTTTGAGAAAGAGTTGGAGGAAACTCCTGATAGAGAGGAGGATCTAAAACCAAGGCCTCCGATTATTACCGTAATGGGACACGTTGACCACGGGAAAACTACACTTCTTGACTACATAAGAAATACAAACGTTGCTGAAAGGGAAGCAGGAGGAATTACACAACATATTGGTGCTTCCGTTGTTGAAGTTGATACAAGCGAAGGAAAGAAAAAGCTTGTTTTCCTTGATACTCCTGGACACGAAGCTTTCACAGCTATGAGAGCCCGTGGAGCACAGGTTACCGATATTGCCGTTCTTGTTGTTGCTGCAGATGACGGAGTTATGCCTCAAACTATAGAGGCTATAAACCACGCCAAGGCCGCAGGTGTTCCAATAATCGTTGCAATTAACAAGATAGATAAACCAGGATCAAATCCTGAGAGAGTTAAACAAGAACTTACTCAATATGGGCTTATCCCTGAAGATTGGGGTGGTGACACCATAATGGTTCCTGTTTCTGCAAAGACTGGACAAGGAGTTGATGAACTTCTTGAAATGATCGCCCTTCAAGCTGAACTTATGGAGCTTAAGGCAAATCCTGATAAAAAAGCCCGTGGAGTTGTCTTAGAAGCAAAACTTGATAAGAAACGTGGGCCAGTTGCTACATTCTTGGTTCAATCAGGAACTTTAAGAGTTGGTGATGCAGTCGTCGTAGGTCTCCATGCTGGAAAGATAAGGGCAATGTTTGATGACAAAGGTAATCCTATTAAGGAAGCTGGACCTTCTACTCCTGTAGAAGTTCTTGGGCTTGATGGTGTGCCACTTGCAGGAGATAAGTTTGTAGTCGTTAAGGATGAAAAAACTGCAAGAAAAATCGCTGAGAAAAGACAAGAACTTGCAAGAGAATCTGCCCTTGAGAAAGAAAAGAAAGTATCTCTTGAGGAACTATTTGCTCAAGTTCAGCAGGGGGATATTAAGGAACTTAAGGTTGTCCTTAAAGCAGACGCTCAAGGTTCCATAGAAGCTATTAGGAAATCTTTAGAAGATCTATCTACAGATGAGGTTAAGGTTAAGATTATTCATGCCGGTGTTGGACCAATTACCGAAAACGACGTAATGCTTGCAGCAGCTTCAAATGCCATCGTTATAGGTTTCAACGTAAGACCCGATTCTGCCGCAAGGAAAGCTGCAGAACAAGAAAAAATCGATGTTAGAACTTACAGAGTTATCTACGATATTGTTGATGAAATTAAGAAGGCTATGCAGGGTCTTCTTGCTCCAGAAGAGAAAGAAGTTTACCTTGGTTCTGCTGAGGTTAGGGCGACCTTTAAGATTAAAGGAGTTGGAACTGTCGCCGGTTGCTATGTGAAAGATGGAGTAATCAGAAGAAATGCAAACGTTAGGCTTGTTAGAGATGGTGTTGTTATTTACGAAGGAAAGATTGCTTCTCTCAAGAGATTTAAAGATGATGTTAGGGAAGTTCAGGCCGGTTATGAGTGTGGTATAGGTCTTGAGAACTTTAACGACATTAAAGTTGGAGACGTTATTGAATGCTACACAATTGAAGAAGTAGCAAGAGAACTTTAAATAACTTTGGCGGCGTTCCGCCGCCATTTAAATATTAAATCTCATCCCATCCTTCAACAGCACTTGCTTGATTGTAAGAAGTAACTGTGGCTTCAAAGAAGTTAGCCTTTACGTTTCCTTCTCCACCTGTATCGGCAATCCTCTCTAAGTGTTCATACGGATTAGGTCTATCAGGGAATATAGGTTCCAGTCCAAGGGCTTTAAGCCTTTTGTTGGCAATGTAGTAAGTATAGTCCTCTATAGATTGTTCATTCATTCCTAAGATTTTGTTCCCAATCACTTTCTTGCTGAATCTTTGTTCCTGATCAACAGCTATCCTGAACATTTCATAAATCTTGTCTTTTGGTAAGTACTTTTTAAAGTTTTCGTCAGTTAGATCTTTCATAAAGTGTTCAAAAAGAATAACGTGTGTAAGTTCGTCTCTGTTAATGTAGCGAATTATGTCTGCAGTTCCCTGCATTAAGTTTCTTGAGGCTAAGTTGTAGAAGAACATAAATCCGTTGTAAAAGTAAAGACCTTCAAGAAGGTAATTTCCAACTAAGACTTCTCCATAGTTTTCCATAGTTGGTTCTTCTAAAAACTTCTGATAGATGTCTGCAATGTACTTGTTTCTCTCAAAAAGGATTGGATCTTTTTTCCACCAATAGTAAACAGCTTCTCTGTGTTCTTTGGGAACAACAGATTCAATTGTATATCCGTAGCTTTGCGAATGTATAGCTTCTTGATAAGCGTGAATAGAGAGGTCTATCGTTATTTCAGGTGCCTTAACATATGCTGCAATGTTTGGAATGTTCGTTGTTTGAATTGAGTCAAGAAAGACTAAAAAGGAAAGAATTTCATCGTAAGCCTGTCTTTCATCGTCGGTAAGTTCCTTGTAGTCCTGAACGTCTTGGGTAAGGTCAACGGTTTCAGGAATCCAAAAGTTTGCCATCATCGCTCTATAAAGCTTTGTAGCCCATTCGTACTTTATATCGTTGAGGTTAAAGATGTTTGTGGTATCTCCAAAAAGAATTCCTCTTTTTGCTGGATCGTCGTCACCGTTTGGATTAAAGATAGGTCTTGGTTTCATCAGTTCTTTTTTTATGTCAGACATTTTTTCCTCCCTAAACTAGTTTGCACATGCTATACACCCTTCTTTCTTAGAAACCATTTCTTGACTGTCTTTCTGGATGGTTCTGACGTAGTAAATGGTTTTTATTCCTTTCTCCCAAGCATACATAACAGTCTCAAATATATCTTTTGCTCTTATCCCAAGATTAAGATTAAAGAGAAGCTCCATACTGATTCCACTATCAACCCATTTCTGGATGATGGAAATTACGTCTATTACCTCTTTTTGATCCATGAATTTACTTTCCTTGTAGAACCAAAATCTTTCCTTTAGATATGGGGGACATATTGGAACTGCTTGCTTTTGGTTCTTGTCGATGTAAAACCTGCTAAATGGTGGTAGTACTCCAGGGGTTGCTCCTTGTAAGAGTCCAGAACTTGTATTTGGTGCTATTGCAAAAAGTTGTCCGTTTCTAATTCCGTATTTTTTAAGTTTTTCTAAGACTGTAAGCCACTTTTCTTTAAGCTGTGTCTTTTGTAGAAGGTAACCCTTATCTTTTCCTATGATTATTCCTTTACTCCAATCGGAACCTTCGAAGGCAAGAAATTTTCCTCTTTCCTTTGCAAGGTTTATGCTTTCATCTATACCGTAGTAAGCAATTTTTTCGTAAAGTTCGTCTATTACATCTAAAGATTGCTTTCCATAGGGTATCTCTCTCTTGGCAAGGTAGTCTGCAAGACCAAGCGTTCCAATTCCTATTGTTCTATAGCGGTCGTTGTGAAGTTTGCTTTCCAAAATTGGAGGAGTTGTAAGGTCTATGGTGTTATCAAGTATCCTTACTGCTGTCCTTACTGCAAGTTCTAGGTCTTCGTCATTTTCTATATTTGCAAGGTTTATGGAAAGGAGATTACAAGTATGAACAAGCCCTGGTTCTTCAACTTCTGAAACGACTTTTCCGTTTTCTAAATAGGTTTTAAAACCTTTGGAAGGTCTAAAGTTTGAGAAACTTTCCATGCATAGATTTCCATTTCCTATGTACCCGTCGTGTTTTAGAGGGTTCAGTCTGTTCGCTGTATCTTTAAAGAATATGTAAGGAAGTCCAGTTGCTACTTGTGTTTTTAGTATCTGTTTTAAGAGTTCTTTTGCTTTTACTTTCTTTTTAAGTTTAAGCTTATCGCTTTCGTTTTCTATCTGCATATAGGCTTTTTCAAATTCCTCTCCCCAAAGTTCATAAAGCTTAAAACCAAACTTTTTTTCTACCTCATATGGATCAACCAACAGCCAATCATCATTTGTCTTTACTCTCTCCATAAAAAGGTCTGGAACTACAACTTGAGGAAATACGTCGAAAGCTTTTCTTCTTAAGTCTCCGTTTTCCGTTTTAAGTTCCAAGAAGTCGAAAATGTCCAAATGCCATACGTCTAAAGCTACCGTAACAGCTCCAGCTCTTTTTCCCTCTTGGTTTACAGCAACAGCTATATCATTAAGAATTCTTATCCAAGGAACTACTCCACCGCTTGCTCCAAAGACTTTCTTAATCCAAGACCCTTGAGCTCTAATTCTTGAAAGGTTTACGCCAACGCCTCCAGCTCTTTTGGATATTTGGGCAACTTGGTTTGATGTGTACATTATTGAGTCGAGGTTGTCGTCCATAGCAGTAATAAAACAAGATGAAAGGTTCCCATTGGGACGTCTTAGGTTTATAAGGATAGGAGTTGCCAAAGATAACTTTTTACCAGCGATTAGATCATAAAACTTTTTAACAAGTTCCATTCTCTTTTCTTTTGGCTCGTCTTTTGCAAGCATTAGAGATATTGACATGTACATTTCTTGGGGAAGTTCTATTGGATAGTCCTCGTAAATGCAAAGGTATCTTTTTGCAAGTAGGTTCGCTCCTGCATAATCGTAAAGGAAATCGTAGTTAAGTTTTATGTAGTTTCCAGCCTCTACTATTTCAGAAGGGGAGTAGCTTTCTAAGATTTCCTTAGTGTATAACCCTTTTTCTACAAGATCCTTTACAACTTTTAGGTATTCTTCTCCACCTCCAACGTATGCAAGTTTGGATGTT
>JBDOLX010000042.1:8625-14608 GCA_039832905.1 Desulfurobacteriaceae bacterium
GAAAAGTCTTCCAGCGAGGATCCTCCACTCTGGTTCTTCAGGAGTTGTGAGTTGTAAGGCTGTATTTATGATTGCTTCATGAATTTGCCTTGTTGTAATTCCGTCAAAAAAGTGAAGTTTTAACTTTGCCTCAAGCTTTAAAGTATTTATGTCAAGTCCTTTGGCAGCCCAGTTTATAACTTTTCTAATCTTTTCTATGTTGAGAGGTTCTCTTGTTCCTTTTCGTTTTATGACTGTGATAGATGTCATCTTGCCTCCTCGAATCTTGTTAGAGGAATATTTTATGGACGAAAGGGGAAGTCGAATTGTAGTTAATTTTTGTCACTCAACAAATTGAGTATTTTTAGGATAGAGTATAAAAATTCAATAAACTTCTTAAAATCATTGGTTCACATCACCTCATTCTTTTAGTGGGTTGAGGAAAATCCGTTTACAAAATTTTTATCAAGTATTCAATATTTCCACTGCTTTTTTGAACCTCAAAGTCGGCAAGGAACGGAAATAGGTCTTTGACTCCTTTGTTTATCTTTATGACTATCCTTTTACGGGCTACTCTTTCTGCTTCCTTTAAAGTTTCTGGAAGTATAAAATCTTTTACAGCCACTTCTCTGAATGGTGCCATAACATCACAGTGCCACTTTGGTTTTACAAACATTGGTGAAAAGTAAACAACATCGAAGGATTTGTCCTTTTGTTTTTTTAAGAATTCATTATTGTCAGCGTTGATAGGTTCTATAAGATCAAAAGCAAACTCAGCTATTTTAAGTTTTCCTCTAGGTTTAAAGTTTTTTAGTCCTCTTTTAACTATTTCGTAAATCACAGGGTCTTTTTCAACTCCAACAACTTTTCTTTTTGATACAAAAGCGGAAAGAAGTGCATCTTGGCTAAGTCCTAAGTTGCAGTCTAAGACTGTATCACCTTCTTTTAAATCCATAGCTTTAATCATTGCTTCATATCCTGTTGCTATGTAATTAAGGAGTCTTATTTTGAAAAGTCCTGGATGGAAAAATAGCTTTTTTCCCGATAGGGTATGTAAGGTTAACTGAAGGTCTTTACCAACAACTAAAACATTTTTTCCAAACTCTTTCTTAATTGACTCAATTGTTCTATGGCGTCTTTTAACGTGAATGGTGCTAAACTTTTGAGCTAGTTCGTTTGCTTCGTTTATCATCTCTTTAGTTGGTTTTTTATCGGTTGTTATTATGACATCCATTTAATACTCCTTCTTGGGTTGGTTTACAGCTTTATAAATATAAATTAGAATTCCCCCTAACCAAACAGTTTTTGCGTGGAGGTCAAGAATGAAAACCTATGCTTACGGTTTTCCGCGTCTTGGTAAACAGAGAGAGTTTAAGAGGCTAATTGAAGGCTACTGGGCACAGAAAGTTTCAGAAGAGGAACTTTTAGAAGGTATTAAGAAGTTAAATCAGAAGAGAGAAGAAACTTACAAACTTTACGTTGATGCTTACCCACAGGGTGAAATGACCCTTTACGATCCAATGCTTGATGTAGCACTCCTTTTTGGAGTTTACAGTGCCAATACTCTTGATGAATACTTTGAACTTTGTAGAGGAAAAAATGCTCTTGAAATGACAAAATGGTTTAACACAAACTACCACTACTTAGTTCCAGACTTTGAAGGTAAAGAACCTAAGTTCTGTATATCCACTCCTTGCTGGAACAGACATGAGGATGCAACTGAAAACGTTCACCTTATAGCTCCATTCACATTCTTAAAACTTTCTAAGAACCTTAAATCTGAGTACTTTGGAAAGGCACTCAAGGAACTTACAGAAAAGTTTGTAGAGTACATTAACGAGAAAGGATTTAAGTCTGTTCACCTTGAGGATCCAGCTCTTGTAATGGAGCTAAGCGAGGAGGAATGGAATCTGATAGAAGAAGCTTACAAAGCTTTTGAAAAGGCGAATGCAGAAATAAACATCTTTACATACTATGATAGCGTTGATAATTTACAAAAGCTTTTTGACCTTCCAGTTTCCGGTATAGGTGTTGATCTTGTTCACGATAGAGGAGAGAACCTTTCTCAGCTAAAGGAGATAGATCCTAAGGGTAAAAAGCTATTTGCTGGTGTTGTTGACGGTAGAAATGTTTGGAGAAACGACCTCTTTAAGACTGCTGAAGTTTTAAAGGAGCTTTCCGAAAAGTTTGAAGTTATTATTACAAATGCTGCTCCTTTATTCCACCTTCCTGTAAGCTTACAAGGAGCAACACTACCAGAAGAACTATTGAAGAAGGTAGCTTTTGCTGAAGAGAAACTCAAAGAGCTAAAGCTTCTTTCTCAAATCTTAGAAGGAAATGAAGAAGAAGCAAAAGAGTGGGTTTCTGGACTTGAAAGTTCATTTGGAGAGATAAAAGAAGTAAGGGAAAGGGTTAAGAACTTAAAGGAAGAAGATTTCGTTAGAAATCCTTCTTACCAAGAAAGGATTAGGAAACAGCAAGAAGTTCTCAACCTTCCACTCTTTCCAACTACAACAATTGGAAGCTTCCCACAGACAGAAGAAGTAAGAAGAGTAAGGCTCCTTCATAGAAAAGGGAAACTTGATCTTGAAAGTTATAAGACCTTCATTAGAGGAGAAATTGCTAAAGCTATTCAAATTCAGGAAGATCTCGGACTTGATGTTTTTGTTCACGGCGAGTTTGAGAGAACAGACATGGTTGAATTCTTTGCTGAGAAGATGAAGGGTATCGCTACAACTGGAAACGGTTGGATTATCTCTTACGGAACAAGATGCTATCGTCCTCCAATCATTTACGGAGATGTTGAAAGAGATGGAAAGATGACCGTTGAAGAGATAGCTTTTGCTCAGAGTCTAACAGACAAGCCTGTTAAAGGTATGCTTACAGGTCCTGTAACAATTATAGCTTGGAGCTTTGTAAGGGAAGATATTCCCGTTTCTGAGGTTGCTTACCAGATAGCGCTTGCAATTAAGGATGAAATAAAGGATTACGAAGAAGCAGGAATTAAGGTTGTTCAGATTGACGAGCCAGCTATTAGAGAAAAGGCTCCTATTAAGAAGAGAAACTGGAAAGAATACTTTGACTGGGCTATTAAGTCCTTTAGACTATGCCACTCTTCTTGTAAGCCTGAAACCCAAATTCATACTCACATGTGCTACTCAGAGTTTGGCGAAATAATGGAGTACATTCTGGACATGGACTTTGATGTTATTTCTATTGAAGCTTCCCGTTCCAAGGGAGATATAATAGAAGCATTTGAAAGGGTTAACTTTGATAGACAAATAGGACTTGGAGTTTGGGACATTCACTCTCCATATGTTCCATCTCCAGAAGAGATGAAAGAAATAGTAGAAAGGGCACTAAAGGTTATTCCAAAAGAGAATTTCTGGATTAACCCTGACTGTGGTCTTAAGACAAGAAGATGGGAGGAAGTAAATCCAGCTTTAAGAAATATGCTAACTGTTGCCAAGACTCTAAGGGAGACCTAATGGGGGGCTCCCCCTTTCTTGATGTAGATATTCCAATTACCTTTCAAGACCATCCCGGGATTCAATCGGCGCTTCTTTATACAGAGATTCACCTCTGCAATCTTAACTGTTTTAAGTGCCACAATCGTGCGTCTTACAAAGAAAAAACAGCTAAGCTTTCTTACGAGGAGTTAAAGGAAAAACTTTCCATGCTTAAACTTCTGGGAGTAGAACTTATCATCATTTCAGGTGGAGAACCTACATTAGAAAAAGATCTTGAGAATGGATTAAAGGTGATTAAATCTTTTGGATTTCCTGTAAGAGTAGATACTAACGGAACAAATCCGGATGTTGTGGAAAAATTGATAAAAAGCGAGCTTGTTGATGGTTTTGCTGTTGATGTGAAGATTCCTATAAAGAATGAGTATACCCCCTTGGAACTTGAACGCTTTAAAACAATACTGTTTTCCGATTTTCAATTAGATGATGCTGTAGTTTATGAATATGCTAACAAACTAAGAATAACAATAGATATCATAAAGAGATACTCTCTACCCTACACCCTCTTTCGCACGGTAGATTATCCACTACTTAAAAATGAGGATAAAGAGGCGATAAAAGAGGTGTTAAAATCCCTCCCCCATCAGTTTAACCCGTTTTATAATGTGGAGGAATAACTCATGAATAAATACTTTAAGCTCATAGACCTCTTTATTCAGAATGATGACATTTCAAGAAACAATGCAAACTTTGTTAGAGGCGTTCCTGTCCTAGAACACGTTGTAACTGGCGAGTTAATGAAAGATTACCTCTTTGAAGTTATCTATAAAGGATTGCCAGTAAGAATCCACCATGAGGAAGGTTGGGCATATCATCATCAAACATACCGCTTAAGTGCCTATTGTATCGGTTTATCAGCTAAAGATATTGCATTCTATGGACTTAGAAGTAATGCTAAAAATGAAAGGAGAGCTGCGCCCCCAAAAAGACTAGAAACCCTTTTTATGCAGTGTGCAAACCTTATATGTCTTATAGCCCAGGAGGTTTCAGGTGCTACTTCCTTAAACGATCTTTCTACGGTTGCTGCTGGATACCTTTACTATCTTGAAAAGGAAAAAGGAAAAGCATATTCTGATTACGAACTTGAAAACCTTTGGCAAGAATTTCTTTACAACATAAATCTTCCTTTTAGAAGTGGAAATTCTCCTTTTTCAAACATAACCCTTGACTTTGGTAAACCTAATTCCCGTCTAAAAGATGAACCGGTAGTTTACGCTGGAAAGTTCCTTGATATCACTTACAACCAGATTCCTTCCCACTACTTTGACAGAATCAACGTTGCCTTCATAAGAGCAATGAAAAAAGGCGATGCAGACGGAAATCCTTTCACTTTTCCACTTATTACCGTTAACATTAATGAGGATTTTGACAAGAACAATCCTGCTTGGAAACTTCTCCTTAAAGAAAGTGAATACTTCGGTGGGTTCTACGTTCAAAACTACTTAAGGGAACCGTTTGAAAAACCTTCTATCTATAAAGAGAAAAATCCTTACATAAAACCTTTTGATGAAGGAATGATATATAGTAATTGCTGTAGAATGTTATTCGATATTTCCCAAGTTGAAGCTGTTACAGGTTCTAATCCATTCCACTCTGGAAGTGGAGTTGGGGGTGTAGGAGTTTACGCAATAAATATGAACAGATTACTTTTCCTTGCAAAAGATGATTTTGAATTCTTAAAGAAGATGATAGACTACACTATGGAAGTTGGTGCAAGAGCTCTTCAAAGAAAAAGAGAATGGTTGAGGAAGCACTGGAAGGATCTATATCCATATTTATCTTTCTATCAAAAGGATGACCGTTCCCTCTTTAATATCTTCTCGGTAGTTGGCGTTCATGAAGGGATGATAAATGCAGGTTTTAAGGGAGGACTGTTTAACGACGAAGCAAAAGATTATGCGCACCAGATAGCTCAGTACTTCTATGAAAAACTTCACCAATTTATGAAAAGAGATAGAGTATTATATTCTTTAGAATACGCTCCTAGTGAAAATGCAGCCTGCAAGATGGCAGAAAAAGATCTTGTCTTTGCCAATGCCTTAGCAGACGTTCTAAATGGAGAAAGAACTCCTAATATTTCTCAAGATCCACAACTTAACCTTTTTATTGAGGAAGCTCTTAAGAAATTTGGAGAGAAAATATTTGAAGTAGTAGGGGTAGAAGATGGAAGTAGCTAAGAGGGTAAAAGCAAAAATTTTTGTAAATGGGGATCCAACTTCAAAAAGGGTTTTCTTAACTTCTGGGTTTCAGGCTCCTTTTCAAGAGGGAGATCTTCTAAAACAAATAGATGTTAACTCTCACTTTCAATCTTATGCTACTGGTGGAAGTATTTTCCACATTTTCACTGCTGAGGAGATGAAACCGGAAGAACAGGAAAAGTTAATCTTCGGAATTATTGAAAACTTTCCTATCCAATATCTAACAAAGACTCCTTTTCTAACAACTTGCAATTCCTGTGGACATAAGATGGTGGGTAG
>JBDOLX010000043.1:0-515 GCA_039832905.1 Desulfurobacteriaceae bacterium
AAAAAGCGAGACTTAACTTTTTAAAAGATTTTTTCTCTTTTCTAGAAACTCTTGAAGGAACTTCTTGAATAGATTGAATCTTCTTTTGTTTTCCCTTAGACTGAAAGAGAGATCAGGGTAATTTTTCCTTAAGTTCTTCTTTTTTGCTATTGATAAATCATTTTCATCTGGTGGGGATATTGCTATTATTTCATCTAGAATTATCCAACTTGCAAAACGGTAGTTTGGATAAGCAACAAGGAGAACTTCAGTAACATCTTTATTTACTCTATAGTGAAACTGAGTAGGTAGAGGAGTATTTCATATTCTGGAAAAACGTCTTTGTAGTAATCAGCTGGAAGTAGAATTTTTAAGATGAACGGTTCCCTATCAAAGGTAAAAAAGAGATCTTTATACCTTTTTCTATAAAAGAGGGGAAGCTCTGTCTTTGTTATTTGATGAACTTTTAATCTGTGTAAAAGATAAGTTCTATAGTTTCTCCCTTTCTTATCCAAAGCTGAAAGGTAAAGATTGCC
>JBDOLX010000043.1:525-7598 GCA_039832905.1 Desulfurobacteriaceae bacterium
AGGAAAAATTTCTTTTTGTAAGTTCTTATAAGTTACTAAGATTCCTTTTCTTTCAACTATAGCTTGAAATAAAAGTTTGAGGGTGTTTCCTTCAATAGCTGAAAACCTTTCGGTAGGTGTGGGAAGGTATAAAAAAGATTCTCTTGCTATTTCCTTCTTTTCAGCATCCAAGACTTTTCCAAACTTTTCTATAGCCTTTAGTGCAGGTTTTAATACTTCAAACTCTCTATACCATTTGGGAACAAAAGCCGTGAGAACAAAAAGTGACATTATTTCCTCGTGAGTATAGGAAACAAGATAGGGAAATGCTTTTAGATTTAATCTCCATTCTTCAGGCTTTTTTCCCTTATGTTCTCCAAACCTTCTTTCAATGTATCCTTCTTCAAAAAGGTCGTTTAAAGCCCTCTGGAGTCTTTTTCTTTCCTGCTTTTCCTCTTTCGGAGTTTTCTTGCTTAGAATTTCTCTACGACGAAGAAGTTCAAAAATCTCAGTAGTTGTTAAAAACTCCTCGCCTTTTTCGGAAAGGAGTTTAAGAATTTCTATAATTAGTTTTGTCTTTTTCAACCGAAGTGCCCTGATAGGAACTCTAATTTAAAAATCCACTTAGTTTCAAAGCGAGCTCCAAGTCCCTTTGAAACTCCGGCTCTCCTTTCCTGTTTCGAAGTAGATAAGCAGGATGAAAAGTAGGAATTACCGTTATTTCTGTATCCTTAACTTTTAAAGTTTGAGGTTTTCCCCTTATCCTTGAAATTGCCGTTTTTTCTGGAAGATTTAGTATGGTTCTCGCTGCAAAAGCACCAAGACATAAGATAACTTTTGGTCTTATAAGTTCTATCTGTTTTTCAAGGAAAGGATAGCAACTTCTTATTTCGTCTGTTTCAGGGTTTCTATTGCCCGGAGGTCTACACTTCACAACGTTTGTTATATAAACATCGTTTCTTGAAATTCCGTAAAGGTTTAAAAACCTAGTTAAAAGTTGTCCAGCCCTTCCAACGAAAGGTCTTCCTTGAAGGTCTTCCTGCTCTCCGGGAGCTTCTCCAACAAACATAAGGTTTGCTTGTAAATCTCCTTCTCCAAAAACGACATTTGTTCTTGTATCACAAAGTCTACACTTGCAGCACTTTAAAACTTCTTCCTTTAACCTTTCTAACGCCTCTAAACTATTTTCTTTCACCTCTTCTTCTCTCCCTTTTACAATTACTTCGTTATAGCCTATAAATGAAAGAAACTTGATGAACTTAGCTAAGTCTTTCATTGAAGATTTCCCTCTTTAACACTCCATCAAATACCCAAACGACCTTTCCTTCTAAGAAAACATTTCCTAAGTTCTCATCAAAGTAGATCTTTAAACTTTCCCCACTTCTTACAATAACTTCTATTGGTGATTTAAGGTTAAATTTTTTACTTGCAATTAAAGCACAAGCAACAGAACCTGTTCCACAGGCCAAGGTTTCGTTTTCTACACCTCTTTCATAAGTTCTTACAAAAACTTTTCCGTTTTCTACCTTTGCAAAGTTAACGTTTGTTCCTCCTGGTGAGAAAAAGGAGGAAAACCTTATCTTTCTTCCTAAAAGTTTTACATCAACGTTTTCTAAATCCTCTACAAAAGAAACAAAGTGAGGGACTCCTGTATTTATGAAATGACCTTTTACCCCTTCTATCTCTAGGTCAAGTTTTAAGTCGTAAGGCTTTGTAAGTTTTACTTTTACTGATTCTCCATCGACTTCTGCTTCTATAATTCCAGCGAGGGTTTCAAAGGTCATTCTCTTACCTACTATACCTTTTTCAAAAGCAAATCTTGAAACGCACCTCGCACCGTTTCCACACATTTCAGCAGTTGAACCGTCAGAGTTAAAAAAACGCCACTTGAAATCAGCTATTTTTGAATCTTCTACCAAAATTAACCCATCTGCTCCAACACCCGTTTTTCGAGAAGATATAGCTTCTACAGCTCTTTCAATAGGAATTTCACCTATGAACCTTTCAAATTTACCATCTCTATTGTCTATTACTATAAAGTCGTTTCCTGTTCCCTGTAGCTTTGAAAATTCCATTAGTCCACCTCTTTCCAAACTTCAGGTAGAAGAAATCTTCTAAGTTTTCCTATTCTTGTTCGTGGCAGTTCTCTATCTATTAGCTTAAACTCTTTTATACGCTTATAAGGTTGTAAATGCTTTGTCCTTTCGTGTATTTCTCTTTTCATAAATTCCTTTATATCTTCTACTCCTTCTTCAACGAGAATCTCAAAATCTGGCCTTACAAGAGCTTTCAAGCTTCCATCTTGATAGAAAACACCCACCTCTAAAATGTATGGACTTTTAAGTATCTCTACTTCTATGTCCTCAGGATAAACATTTTTACCGTTGTCAAGAACAATAACTTCCTTTACCCTACCTGTGATGTGAATAAAACCATCTTCATCAATGAATCCTAAGTCTCCTGTATAGAACCAGCCATCTTTAATTACTTTTTCTGTTTCTTCCGGTTTGTTGTAGTAGCCCTTCATAACATTAGGGCCTCTAACAATTATTTCCCCTTTTTCCGTTATCTTAACCTCAACCTCATCAACGGGAGGACCTGCCGTTCCTATTTTCTTCTTGTCTGGACGGTTCACAGAAATGAGAGGGGATGTTTCTGTTAGTCCGTAACCTTCCAAAATGTTAAAACCAAATGCCTCGAAGTCTCTCCATACCTCTTCACTGAGCTTTGCTCCGCCACTTATGAGATAGCGGAGGTTCCTTCCTATCCTATTGTGTATTTCTTTAAATACCTTTTTCTCAACAGATTTTATGTCAAACTTTCTAAAAAGCTTAAGAATGGTCAAAACTGCTTGCCTTTTAAGCCTAGGAAGCTTCTTGATTTCAACCATTATATTGTGGTGTATTACCTGATAAAGCTTGGGAACTCCAACTAAAATAGTTACATTCTGATCATTAATAGTGGAGAGGATATCGTTTGGTGTAAGTTTTTCTATGAAAGCTAAGGGCAATCTTAAAGTTACAGGTAGTATAGCTGTTGCCATCAAAGGATAAGTGTGGTGAAAAGGCAAAATAGCAACAAACCTATCGTTCTCGTTGAGTATTCCTATGCTTTCAACAGCTTTTATATTGTGGTCTAAGTTTTTGAGAGTAAGCATTACACCTTTAGGATTACCGGTAGTTCCGGAGGTATAAAGAATTACTATTACATCGTCTAAATCCCTATTTACAAACTCAATACTTTTTCTTTTTGGTTTTAAGGAAACTTCATCAATATTTACAACGTGAATGTGGTATCCAATATCTTTTATTGCTCTGTTTACCTTTTCAATGTTTTGATTAGAAGTTATTACAAACTTTGGTTGAGAATCCTTTAAGATGTTGAAAAGTTCTCTTTCAGAAAGAAGGTAATCAACAGGAACGGCAATTCCTCCTTTAAATAAAATACCAAAAAAGCTACTAATCCACTCAGGCCTGTTTTCCATAAAGATAACAACTCTATCCTCTACCCCAAGTTCTTCTAAAAATTCTTCAAGAGCTATTACTTGTTCTTTGAAATCTCTGTAGGTTAAAGGAAAGTATTTGCCGTTCTTTTTTCCTACAAAAACTTCCTTTTCAGGAAAGTTTTTTATGTTTTCAAGCACTCTTTCTAAGAAGTTAGGCATCTTTCCCTCGCTAAATGAGGTCTATAATTTCTCTTATGTCTTTCTTTCTATCTTCTAAGATTTTTACCAGTTCCCTTGATCTTTTTTTTGAAACATTCTTTTCTCTTGGAATTTCCAGAACTTGAAACTTTAAATACCTTGTAATGGTGTCTATTTCTACTAAATCTCCTTCTTTTATTTCTTTTGAAGCTTTAACAGGTTTCCCATTAACCTTTACCACTTCTGCATCACAAAGTTCCTTAGCCTGAGTTCTTCTTTTTACTATTCGTGACACTTTCAGGAACTGATCCAATCTCACTTTTTTTCCTCTTCTTCAAATTTGATGGCAAAGAAAATATTTTTAGAATTATTGATAGAAGTCCTGATGTTATAAAACCTGCCAAGAAAGAGAAAACAACTACGACAAAAACTTTTGTATGAAACGTTCCAAGAAATGGAATAACGACTTCTACATCTTGAAAATTCTTAAGAGCAAAAAATGTAACAGCAACGACTATTAATACCATCAAGCTTGAATAAAAAAACTGTTTGAATGTCAACCTTATCCCCTTACGGTTCTCCTATTTTTAGCTCTACAGCATCAACTGGACAATTTTCAACACACAAGTAACAGCCGTTACACTTTTCAGGACTCATAACAACAGCTTTTATGCCACTCATCACAAAGACTTCTTTAGGACAGATCTCCACACATATTTCACAGCCTATACATCCATCTAAATCTATGTAAGGAATTACTTTCAAAGTCCCATCCTCATCTTAAAAGCCTTTACAGTGTTATAAAGTAACATTGTAATTGTCATTGGACCTACACCACCGGGAACCGGAGTTATAGCAGATGCTTTTTTCTTTACATTTTCAAAGTCAACATCTCCAACAATCTTACCGTTTACTCTACTTATGCCAATGTCTATGATAACTACTCCCTCTTTTACCATATCCTCTTTTATAAGGTGGGGAACTCCAGTCGCTACACACAAGATATCAGCATTACGAGTATAGAATGCCAAGTCTTTAGTGTAAATGTGACAAACCGAAACTGTGGCATTTGCGTTAAGAAGCATATTTGCAAGAGGTTTTCCCACTATGTTGCTGTGCCCTACCATTACAGCATTTTTACCTTCAAGTTCAATGCCGTATTCTTCAAAGAACTTCATTACTCCAAAAGGTGTACAAGGCATTAAGCCTTCATCATATAATCCAAGCATACACTTCCCAACGTTTACGGGATGAAAGCCGTCAACATCTTTTTCCGGAGAAATGTAGTTTATAACTTCCTTTGGAGATAGGTGTCTGGGCAGTGGTAGTTGGACAATAATTCCGTCAACAGTTTCATCTTCATTGAGTTCTCTAACCACATTGTTAAGTTCTTCTTGGGAAATGTTTTCTGGTAGTTTTCTGTCGATAGACCTAATACCTATCTCTTTGCATGCCTTAATCTTGTTATTTACGTAAATTTCACTTGCTGGATCGTTTCCAACAAGAACGACTGCTAAAGAAGGTTCTCTTCCTGCTTTTTCCTTAAGAACTTTGATTTCATCTTTAAGAGAACTTCTAATCTTAGCTGACAGTTTCTTTCCGTCTAATATAACTGCCATCTTCTCTCCTTTCGTAAATTTCAAAAATCCTTTCAAAGTTTAGTACTTTGTTAGTTTCATCGTCTATTTCAAAAGCTACTCCGCAGACTTGAATAAATTTCGGCTTTTCGGGAACTTTGAACTTTACTGGAAGTTGTTTTACAAATCTTGATATTCCTTCTTCCTTGTCCATTCCTATTACTGTATCAACTGCACCACACATTCCAACGTCTGAAATATAAAGAGTTCCTTGGGGTAGAATTCTCAAATCTGCTGTTTGAACGTGGGTATGGGTTCCAAGAACTGCTGTGGCTTTTCCATCGGCGTAAAAACCAAAAGCTTGTTTTTCAGAAGTAGCTTCAGCATGAAAGTCAATAATCACTACATCAGCATTGTTACTCTCCAAAATCTCATCAAGCTTTAAGAAAGGGTTATCGAGGCACTCCATAAAGACTCTTCCCATTAAATTAACAATGAGAACCTTCTTGTCTTTTATTTTTAAGATGGTAAAACCTTTGCCGGGAGTTCCTTTGGGATAGTTTGCAGGTCTTAAGATTGGATAGTTATCTATAAACTGAAAGATGTCCTTTTTATCAAAAATATGATTTCCACCAGTAATTACATCTACTCCGTAAGAGAGTAAATTTTTTACAACTTTTTCAGTAAGTCCAAAGCCTGCTGCTCCATTTTCACCATTCACGATACAAAGATCAAATTTTTTTCTGTTTTCACTTAACCAGAGGTGAACTGCCCTTCTACCTGGTCTTCCAACCACATCACCAAGAAAAACAACCTTCACTTTTCTATCTCCCTTTCAAGGTACTTAACAAGATCCAAAATTTGATTTTTTAAATGTAACAAATTTTCAGTGTTACATACCATAAAGTGGGAATAAGGTATCTTTTCTCTGTAGGAAAGCTGAAAGGACTCTCTCTTTATGGCCTCCTTCAATCCGAACTTCTTTCCGGCCCTTAAGAGCCTTTGACCTCTATAAGCGAAAACTAAAACAACATAATCAAAGATTTCTTCCCAGCCGTATTCAATAGCAATTGCAGCTTCAACAAAGACAATTTCTCTTTTGTATTTCTTCTTTATATCTAAAATCTCTTCTAGTATTAAAGGATGAGTAATGGAAGTTAGAAGATCCAATTTTTCCTTGTCTGAAAAAACAATTGAAGCCAGCTTCCTTGTATCTATTTCATCATCTTTTGTTAAAATTTTCTCCCCAAAGGCTTCCAATACCCTTTTGTACCCTTTGCGTCCTTTTAGAAGAACTTTTTTGCCTATTTCGTCTGCATTAAAAACTTTGTAACCAAAAGCCTTTAAAAGATTCGAAACCGTGGACTTTCCTGAACCTATGTTTCCAGTTATAGCTACAATCATTGGTAGCTTTCCTTTTTCTTTAGAAAGTTCTCAAACACAGGAACAATCATTATTGCAACAGGAACAGCGATTATAATTCCAAGCACTCCACCGTAATAACCACCAACTAAGATCGAGAACAGAACTAAAAGAGGATTAATTCCCGTAGTCTTACTCATAACTATTGGATATATAAGGTTCTCTATCCCAACTTCTGTTAAAAAGACAGTTAAGACTCCGAGCAGGTACTTTAGCTCTCCGTTGTCAAAAATGGCAAGAAGGATGGAAGGAACAAGACCGGAGAAGAACCCAACATAAGGAATCATGTTTAGAATTCCTGAAACAAAACCTATTAAGAAGGCATACTTTATTCCTACAAGATAAAGTCCCAGTGAAATGTATACTCCAACAAAGGTTGCAATTAAAAACTGACCTGATAGGTAGCTTGAAAGAGCATTGTGTACTTTTTCAAGAAGATCTCTAAGTTCGTG
>JBDOLX010000044.1 GCA_039832905.1 Desulfurobacteriaceae bacterium
TCCATCTTTGATGAACTTGAGTGTCGTGTAGGGTTTAGTAGGTTTGTAGAACTTGTCGTAAAAGCCAGCACGTAAGTCCAGTATTTCCTCATCTTTGAGATACTCTTCCATGAGGTGTGCAGAGTGTTCATTATAAAACTTTTCGGTTTTAATCTCTCCTACCGCTTCTCCTTGTTTAAGTTTATATTCTGGAATCAAGTCTGAACTTTTGATACCAAAAGACGATGATGAAGACCCGAGAAAGAAAATAGTTCAGATAATAGAGGAGTACCTAAAGTCCAAAAAAGCAGCCAAAGTTTTAGAAGAACTGGAAGATAGAGCTTTAAGATTTTTCACTAACGATCCTTCCGATCTAATCTTTCAGTTTCAGGACAAGATAAAAATAGCCAATACTGTTTATGACTTAAAACTTGCTTTTGAAAATGTTTTAAGAAAGTCCTTTAAGCCAAAAATAAAGATAGGGATAAACATTTCAAGCGATGCTTTTAAAGTATCTGAAAAGATGGCTGAAATTAAAGAGTCGTTAAAAGGAAAGTATCTTCTTCCTCTTTCCGACTTTATTAAAAAGAGTTCCTGCAAACTTGAAGCAATTACCTACTTTTTGGCAGTTCTTGAACTTTCAAAACTTGGAGAAGTTTCAACTTTTACCGATGGAGAAGAGGTTTTTATCACTCCAGTGTTTAAGTTATCGGTTTCTTCCCCGTAAAGTTGAGAATAGTAATAATAGTTGGTTAAAACTTTCTTAACGTAATTACGGGTTTCCTCAAAAGGAATGTAAAAGTCCGTAAAGATTACTAGATCGTAAACGTCTTCCACTTTACCGAAAAGTTTTAATGCCCTTTTTATCCTTGTAGGACCAGCGTTGTAAGAGGCTGCAGCAAGAGGAAATAGAGAGAACTGCTTTAGTAGCTCGTTAATGTAAAAAGATCCAAATCTGTAGTTAACTTCAGGGTCAAAAAGCTGAGAAACTTTAAAGTTTTCTACCTTTAGTTTTTTAGCTATGTACTTTCCTGTAAAAGGCATTATTTGCATAAGCCCCATAGCTCCGGAACGGGAAAGAGCGAGCTCGTCAAAAAGACTCTCCTGTCTTGCCAAAGAGAGGGAAATTAAATCGTTTCCAAAAACCTCTGGCTTTGGATAAAGAACATAAAGAAGGAAAGGATACTTCGTTTGTTCCTTTTTAAAAGGAAAGGCTTCTTTTATAGCTCTTTTATACTCACCGCAAAAATAGTGAGCAAGTGCTATTGATGGACTCTTTCCATTTACAAATTCCAAAATATCACATCTTCCCTTTTCCAATAAAAACCTTATACCTTCATCAGAAACATCCTCTTTCTTTGGAAGAACTCCTCTGAGAAAAGAGGGTTTCTCTCTATTTAAAAGGATTGAATAGAAACTAACATTATTGGAGTTAAAATTCTTCTCTACTCTTTTAAACTTATTGTAGAGAACAACTTCCCAAGCCCTATACTTCTCACCCTGTAAGGTTTTTAAAACTTTCAAAGCCTCATCTATATTTCCAGTTAAGACGAAGTATTTGACAAGATACTCTTTGTATAGTTTCTTATCTACTTTCCTTGCTAAGTTTAAAGCCTTTCTAAAGAATCCTTTATCTTGATACAAAAACTTGTCAAGAACGTAAACAGTAAGTCTTTTCTTTGAATAGGAGGAAATGTTTGAAGAAATTGCTTTTTGATAGTAATAAAACCTTTCAGCACTAGACCGTGCTATGAAGGCAAGGTAGAAGTACTTTTCTGATTTTTCAGATTTTTCCAACTCTTTTCGAGCCAAATTGTATTTTCTTTGCTTTAAGTAGAAAATACCTTTTAAAAGATGATAATAAGGATCATTTTCTAAAAGTGAAAGGTAAATTTCTGCAATATCAAAATTTCTTTCTGAAAGAGCTTTCCAAACTTTCCTTCTTAAAATCTTAGGAGTGAAAAGATACTTTGTATCTCCAGCATTAAGGGTTAATATCCACTCATCAAATCTATTTGTCTTAGAGAATACAGTTCTAAATAGTTTTTTAGACTCTTTTTCTCTCCCTACTTTCTTTAAAGCATAAGCCTTTTCTATGAGAAAATAGTATTCCTTAGGATTTTCTTCTACTTTTGAAATTTTTTCATACTCTTTTTTTACAAAACAGGAGTCTATAAAAAGAGAAATTGCTAAGTCGGAAAGTTCTGTATTCTTGAACTTTTCGTAAAACTCAGTAGAACAAAAATCGTTAGATTCTAACGTCTTTAAAAATTCTTTAGCTCTTTGAGCTGTCAGAGCAAACGAGTTAGAAGCTATGAAAGTTAAAAGTATAATTAACCACAAACTTTTCATCGGGAGAATTATACATGGAATATAAGGTTTTAGCCACAAGTGGAAACGCAAGGTATGGGATATTAAGAGGAACACACGGAGAAACGAAAACCCCTTGTTTTATGCCGGTAGGAACTCTTGGAGCAGTTAAGGGAATCACTTGGGACAAAATAGAAGAAATGGGATATTCCTTAGTTCTTGCGAACGTTTACCATCTTTATTTAAGACCAGGTATTGAAACGATAGAAGCTGCAGGAGGACTTCATAAATTTTCCGGCTGGGGTAGACTTATCCTTACCGATAGCGGCGGATTTCAAGTTTTCAGCCTTGGAAAGTTTGTAAAAATTACAGAAGAAGGTATTTACTTTAAGTCCCACCTTGACGGTTCAGAACACTTTTTCTCTCCTGAAAAGGTTGTAGAGCTTGAAGAAAGAATGGGAGTAGATATTGGAATGGTTTTAGATGAGTGTACTCCTTATCCTGCAAGCTACGAATACGCTAAAGAATCTATGGAGAGAACGGTAAGATGGGCCTTAAGAAGCGTTAGAGCAAGAACAACCGATAAAACCGCTATTTTTGGGATAGTTCAAGGAGGAGTTTATGAAGATTTAAGAAAAAAGTGTGTTGAAATGTTGAAAGACCTCCCTTTCGAGGGTTTTGCCATCGGGGGCTTAAGCGTTGGAGAACCAAAAGAAGAAATGTACAAAATAACAAGGCTTACAGCTCCTTTACTTCCCTTTGAAAAGCCTCGGTATCTCATGGGAGTTGGGAAACCTGAGGACATTTTAGAAGCAGTAGAAGCTGGCGTTGATATGTTTGACTGTGTAATTCCAACACGAAACGCAAGGAACGGAACTCTTTTTACTTCAAGGGGGAAAGTAAACATAAAAGCTGCTAAATATAAAAACGACTTTACTCCTTTAGACCCCGAATGTGATTGCTATACGTGTAGGAACTTTACAAAGGCCTACCTTCGCCACCTCTACGTTTCTAAACATATAAATGCTGCAATTCTTAACACTATTCACAACTTACATTTTTACTCTACTTTGATGAAAAAAATTCGTGAGGCTATAAAAGAAGGAAAGTTTAGCGAGTTTAAAAGGGAATTTTTGGAAAGGTATTTTGGAGGTTAGGGGGGATAAGGCATGTACAAATTGAGATTTACTGTCCATCCCCCCTCAAATACTCAATAACCCTCTCCATCCCTTCTGGAAGAGGAACTTCAAACTCTAAAACCTTCCCCGTTCTCGGATGTTTGAAGGAAAGGTAATACGCACAGAGGGCGTGCATTCCCATTTCTTCTATGAGATTCCTTAAATTCTCGTCCTTTATACGGGAAGGTTTAAAACCGTAAGTTTTATCTCCAAGCAAAGGATACCCCAAGTAAGACATATGGACTCTTATTTGGTGTGTTCTTCCCGTTTCAAGTTTGCACTTTATTAAAGAAATATTGTGATTTTCAAACTTTTCTAAAACCCAATAGTTGGTAATAGCCTCTTTTGGAGAAGTTGTGTTAGGAGAAAACTTTTTTCTGTCAAATTTATCTCTACCTATTGGAACAACTATTCTATCGTAATCCTTTCTCGGAATTCCAAAGATTAAAGCCTTGTAGAACCTCCCAACAGTTCTACTTTTAAACTGTTCTATTAAAGACTGTTGGGCTAAGTCGTTTTTAGCAACAACCAAAAGCCCTGCTGTGTCTTTGTCTAGTCTATGAACAATTCCAGGACGGAGCGTTCCATTTATTCCTTGGAAATCTTTAACGTGGTGTAAAAGGGCATTTACAAGTGTTCCACTGTAATGTCCCGGAGCCGGATGAACAACAAGCCCAGCCGGTTTATTAATAACAATTACGTCTTCATCTTCATAAACAATGTCTAAAGGTATATCTTCAGGTTCTAAGTCCAAAGGAACAGGCTCCGGAATTTCAAAGGCAACGGTTTCTCCTTCTTTAACTTTATAGGAAGGTTTTTTAACAATTTTTCCATTAATGCTGACTTCTCCGTCTTCTATAAGATGTTTTGCTTGGGAGCGGGATATATCCACAATACTTGCCAAAAATTGGTCAAGTCTCATTCCTTTTTTCTCTTTATCAACTACTACTTCCATTTTTTCCTCATAGCCCAATTTTGGTTAGAGAAATATATTTTTTATCCTCAGTTAAAACCACAGGGAGACTTTAAATGAGAAAGATTGTTTGCCCAAATTGCAAAAAGGAAGCGACTTGGGAAGGTAATCCTTACCGTCCGTTTTGTAGTGAAAAATGTAAGCTTGCCGACCTTTCAAAGTGGCTAAACGAAGAATACAGAGTAGAGTCTTGCGGGGTTCAAAGTGGCAAAGAAGAAAACAGAGAGTAATCTAACTCCAGCCTTAAAACAGTATTTAGAGATAAAGGAAAAGTACAAAGATGCAATCTTGATGTTCAGAATGGGAGACTTTTTTGAGATGTTTTTTGAGGATGCAGAAATTGCTTCAAGAGAGCTTGAGATAGCCTTAACTTCAAGGCCTTTTGGAAAAACTGGAGAGCGGGCACCAATGTGCGGTGTCCCTTACCACTCAGTAGATGGATACATAGCAAAACTTGTTAGGAAAGGTTATAAAGTTGCAATCTGTGAACAACTTGAAGAGCCAAAGCCTGGAAAAAAAGTTGTAGACAGGGGAGTTGTAAGAGTAATAACTCCTGGAACATACTTTGAAGATGAAACAGAGGATAGATTTTTAATGTCAATATACCCTTCAAAAGATCTTTTTAGCGTTGCCTTTACTGAACTTTCAACGGGAGATCTCTTTTTCACTACAGTTAATGAGGAAGGTTTAAAGTCCATCCTTTCAAAATTTAAACCAATAGAGATAATCGTTCCAAGCGGTTTTCAGGATTCCTCTTTAATAAAAGAGGTCTTACAGGACGCAAAAATAGAAGAAAGAGACAAAGACTTTTTCGAGACAAGAAGAGTAAACACTTTGGATTTAGAAAGGGAGAGTGAACAGAAAGCCTTAGCTGGACTTTTGGATTTTATAGAAGAAACACAACTAGAATTTACCCCAAAGATAAAACCTCCCAAAAGATACACTGGAGAAAAATACATATACCTTGACCCTCAAACTCAAAAGAACTTGGAACTTGTAGAACCAATAAACGAAAGACTTACAAATGCCTCTCTTTTTGGGGTCTTAAATAGAACAAAAACAGGAATGGGAAGAAGACTTCTAAAGTTCTGGATACTCCATCCTTTAAAGAATAAAAAGGAGATAGAAGAAAGACTTTTAGCCGTTGAGGAACTAATAAACAATTCCTCTCTAAGAGAAGAAGTTTCGGAAATTCTTTCAAAAGTTTACGATGTAGAAAGACTTTTATCAAAAATAACTTCCGGAATAGCAACTCCAAAAGACTTAGCTTCTTTAAGGGCTTCTTTAAAAGTTTTAAAGAACTTAAAGAAAACACTTTCCAATCTTAAATCTCCTCTTCTTAAGAAAATCTATGAAAGTTTTGACGACCTTTACGACATCTACTGCGAGCTTGAAAGAATTTTAGTGGAAAATCCTCCCTTTTCTCCCAAAGAAGGTGGAATTGTAAAAGAAGGAGTAAACAAAGAACTTGACGAACTAAGAAGAATAAAAAGTGAAGGAGAAAAAATTATTAAATCAATTGAAGAAAGGGAAAGAAAAAGAACCGGCATTTCGAGTTTGAAAATCGGTTTTAACAATGTCTTTGGTTATTATATAGAAGTTTCAAAGGCAAATTTACACCTTGTTCCTAAGGACTACATCAGAAAACAGACCCTTGTTAATGCAGAAAGATTTATAACTCCAGAGCTTAAGGAGTTTGAGGAGAAAGTTCTTTCTTCTCAAGAAAGAATAGAAAAACTTGAGTATGAAATTTTTGTAAACTTACGGCGATTTGTTTCGCAAAATGCCGAAAGAATTCAAAATACAGCGGAAAAAATAGGAACTATCGATGTTCTTCTTTCTTTTTCAAAAGTTGCAATAGAGAGAGGATATACAAAGCCTGAGATTACTGAAAGTTTTGAAATAAGGATAAAAGAAGGAAAACATCCTGTTCTTGAAAAGTTTCTTGAAGAGGACTTTATTCCCAACGATGTGGAATTAACAAAGGAAGGTTTCATCCTAATAGTTACCGGCCCAAACATGGGAGGAAAATCGGTTTATTTAAGACAAACCGCCCTTATCACAATAATGGCACAGATAGGTTCCTTTGTTCCTGCAAAACGTGCAGAAATTGGAATAGTTGATAGAGTATTTTCAAGGGTTGGAGCAGCGGACAACTTAACACGGGGTCTTTCTACCTTCATGATGGAAATGGTGGAAACTGCAAACATTTTGAAAAATGCAACTTCAAAAAGCCTTGTTATACTAGATGAAATAGGAAGGGGAACAAGCACTTACGATGGAATGAGTATTGCAAGGGCGGTGGTCGAATATATATCAACCAAAGTAAGAGCAAAAACCCTTTTTGCTACCCACTATCACGAACTTACAGAGTTAGAAGAAAAAATAGAAGGAGTAAAGAACCTTCATGTATCTGTAGAAGAAGTTGAAAATAAAATAATCTTTACTCACAAAGTCCTTCCGGGAGCATCTGAGAAATCTTACGGAATCCATGTTGCAGAGTTAGCAGGACTACCAAAAGAAGTTGTAGAGAGAGCAAAAGAGATCTTGAATGAAATTGAAAGAAAGGAAAGAGAAGAAGTAGAAAAAACTAAAGAAGAGCTCCCTCTTTTAAAGGTTGCAGAGGAAAAAAAGGTCTTTTACGAAACAAAAACGAAAGAAGTTGAAAGCGAAATTGTTAGAGAACTTGAAAAGGTTGAAATCTCAACGACAACTCCTCTAGAAGCTCTAATGATTTTAGCTAAGCTAAAGGAAAAAATAAAGAAGAGGAAAGGAAACTAACAGGATATAGCCCCTAAAAATCTACATTTATTCCCACACCAAAAGAGTAAGCTTTTTCCATTGTTAAATCTTTAGTGAACAAAAACTGAACGGCTAAACCATCAGCTATTACGATGTCCGCTCCAATTTTTAGCCTTGCAATCACATAGTTTTGAACGAAATCTTTTAACCAGTCTTGACTGTCACTGAACTTGTAAGCAGAAGGAAAATCATCTGAATGAAGTCCTAATCCTAAAGCCATACCTCCAAAAGGAATAACAGAGAACATATCGGCAACTACAAGAATTTTTCTGTCTGCCCCAAAGTAAGGTATCTGAAGAAGAAAGTTATACATTCCTTCAACGTGTCTTATTCCTTTACTTTCAAATTTCTTCCAACCAAAAGCAAAAGACCCACCATGTCTTAGGTAATTTTTATACTTAAGGAAGGCTATCTCTACTCTTTTTACATTGTCAAAAATACCATTGTTAGAAAATGAATATTCAAACATAACGTTAACTTTCCTACCGTGCTCGTATCCTTCTTTCCAACTGTAAAGTGTATTAATCCCAGCATTGGCAGTAGCAAGAGAAAATAAAGCTATTAAGACTGCTAAAAGTTTTTTCACAACTCCCCCTTTACTTTCCTTGGGTTTGTTTATTTTTCAGGAAATCAACAATAACTTTCGAAACAACATGGTTTTTAACACTATTTGCAAGATCCAAAGGTGTTTTTCCTCTATTGTTCTTCATATTCGGATCTGCACCCTTTAAAAGTAAAAGTTTAGCTAATCTTTGACTTCCTTTTGTCGTTGCACAGTAGTGTAAGGGAGTATTCCCGTAACTATCTTTAGCATTAACATTTGCTCCTTTATCTATTAAAAACTTCGCTACCCTATAGCTATTGTAAATGGTCGCCACGTGTAAAGGTGTATATCCATACTTGTCTTTTGCGTTAACGTTGGCCCCATGCTCTACGAGAAGTTTTGCTATCGGCAAATTGTTTCTGATAGCCGCTTGATGTAAAGGAGAAAAATCAAAGTAATCTTTTTCGTTTACATTTGCACCGTGATTTACTAGAAGCTTTACAAGCTTATAGTTATTAAGGTCAACAGCGTGAAAAAGTGGTGTCCACCCAAA
This sequence comes from Desulfurobacteriaceae bacterium, assembly GCA_039832905.1. Taxonomy (NCBI): domain Bacteria; kingdom Pseudomonadati; phylum Aquificota; class Aquificia; order Desulfurobacteriales; family Desulfurobacteriaceae; species Desulfurobacteriaceae bacterium. Next base: position 8,340 of record JBDOLX010000044.1, read on the forward strand.
TTTGTCCTTTATGTCTACTGGAACTCCTCTCCTTAAGATTTCTTTTACTTTCTCAACATCTCCCTCTTTTACAGCTTTAAAAAACTCCTTTTTTGTTTTCCTATCAACTCTTACAGTATCAGCTTTTGCCATGTGTGAAGTATTAAAAGTGGATAGTGGAAATACAGCCACAATTTCCAGTGCAAGAAAAAAGCCTAAAAGTTTTCTCATTCTTCACTCCTTAAATCTTCTAATATTTTTAGAATATCGTCCAAGCTTTTAGCATCAACGTAAAGTTTTTTATCCGGCGTAAAAGTTGCACCTTTGGATTTTACAAACTTAACTATGGTATCCGGCAAGATGTTGGGAGAATCACTGAAAGTTAAAATAAGCTTCCCTGACTCTGTCATAGAAACTTCTTTAATACCTATCTCTTTTGCAAGTTTTTTTATCTTCATTATTTTGAACATATTAACAAGATCTGGCAGAACACCGTGAATTTTCTCTATTTCTTTTAAAACTTTTTCTGGGTTTTCCGACCTCGAAAGCTGACCGTAAACCTTCGACCTTTCTTTCGTATCCTCTATGTAGTCCTCAGGAATAAACGCCTCTACCGGTATGTTAACTTTTACATCTTCCTCTTCTTTTTGAGTCTTAACCTCCTCAAAGAGTTTTATGTAAAGGTCTAAGCCAACAGTGTTAACAAAACCGCTCTGCTTTGGACCAAGTAAAGTTCCAGCTCCTCTTATTTCTAAATCCTTCATTGCAAGCTGGAAACCACCACCTAAAGGGGAAATTTTTTTCATTGCCTCAAGTCTCTTAATAGCAGAAGGTGTGAGTTTTGCATCCTTTGAAGTTAGAAGATAACAGTAACCTTTCTCAACTCCTCTACCAACTCTTCCTCTAAGCTGATAAAGCTGAGAAAGTCCAAACTTTTCTGCTCCAATAACGATTAAAGTATTTGCAGAGGGAACATCAAGTCCTGACTCAACAATAGAAGTTGAAATTAAGATTTTTATCTTCCCTTCAAAAAAGTTGTGCATTACTCTCTCTATTTTGTCTGCCTTCATCTGGCCATGAACGATATCAATAGGAACATCTGGAAACATCGTTTCTATTTTTTCTTTTAGAGGTTCAAGTTCATCTATATCGTTTTGAACAATAAAAACCTGTCCATTCCTTTCAAGCTCCCTCTCTATCGCTGTTTTCAGTATCTTATCTGAGTATTTGGAAACAACTACTTTTGTTCCCCTTCTTCCGGGAGGTGGCGTTTCTATAACGGAAATGTCCCTAAATCCAGAAAGGGCAGAATAAAGTGTTCTTGGAATTGGAGTAGCAGAAAGATAAAGAACATCAAGGTTTTTCTTCATTTTTGTGAGTTTTTCTTTTGTTTTTACTCCAAAACGGTGTTCCTCATCTATTATTAAAAGTCCTAAATTTTTAAACTCTACATCGTCTTGAGTAAGTCTATGGGTTCCAATAATTATATCTATTTCTCCTTTTTTGAGTCTTTCTAAGATTTCCTTTTGTTCCTTCTTTGTCTTAAAGCGAGAAATTGCTTCTATCTTGACAGGAAAACCTTTGAAACGTTTCCTAAAGGTTCTATAGTGCTGGTCAACCAAAATTGTAGTCGGGGCAATAAGGGCTACTTGCTTTCCTGCAGAGACCGCTTTCATAGCGGCTCTCATTGCTACTTCTGTCTTTCCATAACCAACATCTCCACAAATTCACCTATCCATAGGTTTGTTAGATTCCATATCTTTATATACTTCTCTTATAGTTTTTAACTGGTCAGGAGTTGGTTTATAAGGGAAACGTTTTTCAAATTCTCTTATTAAAGTTTCATCTCCAATAATTCTTTCACCTTTTGAAGTCTTTCTTTCTTTATAAAGCTCTGCTAGTTCCTTGGCAAACTTTACAAGGGATGCCTTTATTTTCCTTTCAAGGTTTTTCCAAGAGGTTCCCCCAAGTTTATCAAGCTTTGGAGACTTTCCTTTATACCCTGAGTACTTATAAATCCTATCTATTTGAGTAAAAGGAGCGTAAAGTCTTTCTCCACCAGCATACTCAATTTCTATAAAGTCAAAAGTTTTTCCTCTTATTTCTCTACTTACTATTCCTCGGAATATTCCTATCCCGTAGTCCCTATGAACAACAAGAGTTCCGGGTTCTAAAGTGGTGATATCTTCTTTTTTGTTAACTTCAATGAGAACTTCCGACTCTGTAAGCCAAGCAACCTTCTTATTTAGAAGCTTAAAGCCTCCAGAAGAAACTCCCTTTTCCGCTTCAAGTTCCAGTCCATACTTCTTAGCCAGTTTTTCTGCTTCTACTTTTAGAGTTTCAGTAGTATAAAAGAGGCTTACTTTATATCCTTCTAAAGACCGAAATATTTCTTCTAAATTCTCATCGTTTACAGGTGGAAGAGGAGATATTCCAAAGTCTATTCCTTCCTTTATGGATTTCTCATAAATAGAAATCGTAGGCTTAAACTCTCCATGAAAGATAAAGTCTTCAGGTTTTGCAGAAGGTATACCTTCTTTTTTTAATATTTCGAAATTTTCTTCTACAGCTTTTATAAAAGTTTCACCGGCTGTTCTTACTTGATCCGGTTCTAAAACCACTAAAGGCAACTCTCCCGTGTAATCTGTGATGGGAACGAGTTCCATCACATCTGGCAGTAGCTTTTCGGCTCCGCTTATCTCGCCAAGTATCAAGTGTCTTTCAACAATTTCTGGATAAATTTTTGAAATCCTGTTTAACTTTTCCTCATCAACCGGAAGTTCTAAAGTTGGAACAATAACAAATCTTTCTACTTCTTTATTATCCACCGTTATTTTCTCTACTGTATCCCCAAAAAATTCAAAGACTACTCTCTCACCAAGAGGAGTTACAACCTCGAGAGTATCTCCCCTAAGGCTAAATTCCCCTTCTTCTGGTTCACTGTCAACCCGTCTATAACCCAGAATAGTGAGTTTCTTAGGAAGTTCTTGATATGAAATTTCCTCTTGATTTTCAATTTCTACTATGTAGTTAAGAAACTCATCTATGGAAGGAACTTTTTGCAAAAATGAAGAAGGCGTAAGAACAACCACATCAAACTTTTGAGAAAGCATCTTGTAAAGAGCTTTTAACCTTTTATACTGATAAAGAGAAAGTGGAGAAGACACATCTAAAGGGGGAACATCCCAAGCTGGAAGGTAAACTACAGAAAAACCAAATCTTTTTAAGTCCTCTGCCAATAGTTCAGCTACATTTTCAGAAGGGACTAACAGAAAAAAAGGAGAAAGAACTTTTTTTATCTCTTTTAGAATAAAACCTTTAGAAGCTCCCGGTAGACCAAAACACTTAACTGGTTCTTTGCTTTTTAGCTTACCCTTTAAAAGCTTTATTTCTCTTTCAAACATTAGCCTTCTACAAGCTTAGCTTCTCTTTGCATGAGTCTATTAAAAAGCGTATCCCAGAAGATAGTTAGATCTCCATCTTTTACGTGTTCAGTAAAGAACTTAATAGAGTCCTCTATTTCATCTCCAAGGACTTCAAATAAGTTATCATTTTTTAACGCTGAATCTATTTTTTCTTGGTTATAGAGAAAAAAGTCTGCAATTATTGTTCTTGCAAGTCTTTGAGCTTTACTGGATGCCATAAATTCCTCCCTCTCTGTATTTAGCAAAATAATTCTATCAATTTTGATAGCGTACTTTTCAGTTCTTTACGTTCTACCACCATATCTATAAGTCCATGTTCCAACAAGAACTCTGAACGCTGGAAACCTTTAGGAAGCTTTTGGCGAATAGTTTGCTCTATGACTCGGGGGCCGGCGAAACCAATAAGAGCCTTAGGCTCTGCAATTATCACATCCCCAAGGAAAGCAAAGCTCGCAGATACTCCGCCCATTGTAGGATGGGTAAGGACGGAGATATATGGAACCCCCCTTTCCTCAAGGAGTGTAAGGGCTGCAGAAGTCTTTGCCATCTGCATTAAAGAAACAACCCCTTCTTGCATTCTCGCACCGCCAGAGGCAGAAATACAGATGAACGGAATTCCATTCTCTGCAGCCCTTTCTATATTTCTCGTTATCTTCTCGCCGACCACCGAGCCCATACTACCGCCCATAAAGCGGAAGTCAAAACAGCTAACTAAAACATCTTTACCATCAATTTTTCCTTTAGCGTTTACAACCGCATCCTTTAAACCTGTTTTTTCTTGTGCCTGCTTTAACCTTTCAGTGTATGGTTTCTTATCCACAAAGCCAAGTACATCCTTTGGCTCCAAATCGATATCAAGTTCCTCAAAACTACCCTTATCGAAAAGCATATAAAGTCTGTCTTTAGCTGGTACAGGAAAGTGATATCCACACTTTGGACAAACCATCAGATTGCTTTCAAGCTCTCCACGAAAAAGCAAAGACTTACACTCCTCACACTTAATCCAAAGCCCCGTTGGAACAGTAGACTGAGGCTTATCCTCTGCTTTTAACTTTCTCTTAAAGAGTTTCCCAAACACTTACTTAACCCCTGAAACAAGCTATCTGAGGAAGAATGTTTAAAAGTTCTCTAAAAGCATCTGATGAGATAGTATAGTATACTTTATTTCCTTTTCTGGTTTTTGCAACGATTCCTTTGTACCTTAGTGTTCTAAGGTGTTGAGATAGTGAAGACTGCGAAATTCCCAGTTCCTGTTCTAGATCTGTTACGCACATAGGTTTTTCTTTAAGTGTAAAGAGTATCTTAAGTCTCACTGGGGAAGCAAGAGCTTTTAAACATTCTGCTCCCTCTTCAATTCTTTCATCGTCAAGGATAATATTTTCCTTCCTCTTAGCCATAGTACCTCCGGAATTTTTACTGTTAGAAATAATTATAATCAATATTTATTCAGAATCAAGCTTTCTAAACAATTAACATATTAAATAATCAGAATTCCAATTTCACCTTTATTAACGCAAAATATAAGATTGTAAGATTAGAGTTTCAACCTATTTTTGTAAAAAACTTTTAAAGAGGTAAGAAAAATGAAGGTGATAATAACTGAAAATGCTCCATTGCCTCTTGGACCCTACTCCCAAGGGATACTCAGTGGAAATCTTGTTTTCACTGCAGGTCAAATAGGAGTAGATCCTAAAACAGGAAAGCTTGCAGAAGGTTTTGAAAATCAGGTAGTTCAAGCTCTAAAAAATCTAGAAGCAATTCTTAACAAAGCTGGGGCAAGTAAGTGCAGTATTCTAAAAGTTACTGTATACCTAAAAAACATTAATAGGTTCAAAGATTTTAATAAAATTTACGAAGAGTTTAATGATACTATAAAAAAATTCGGCCTTAAAAAAAGTCCAACGCTATTAAAGTTAATGGAATATTTTGTTAAGAATCCTGAAAGAGTATTATTCGAAAAATAGAAAGAAAGGAGCTTAAAATGAGAAACGCAAATATTTATCCATCGCCCAGTTATCTATCATATTTCGGCTATAATAAACCGATTGTCAGTCCGGACGACTCACTTTTTGCTAAACTTAACATTAATAATTGTAACACAGAATCCGTAAAAAATCAAGAGGTTTTAAGCATTAATAACACCAAAAAACCGGAAAATTATGACATTTTAGGAATTGATAATTTTGACGTTATAAAAACAGAAGAACAACTAAAAACAGAAGTTGCCGAAAGCGAAAAAAGAATTTTAAAACAATTTCAAAAAGAACTAAAAAAGGTTATTAAAAACGATAAAAAAAGCAATTTTGAAATAGCTCAACAAATTAAAAAGCTGATAAGTAATTTTTCTTTTAAATTTAGCATAAACAGGTTAAAAAACGGATTCTCTTCAAACTTTAAACCATTACTTTTTAATTCCAAAATAGATAAATACTTTACCAAAAAAGAAGATTATGTAAAAGTGGGTAAAACAGAGGATAAGAGAATCTTTTTTACAGATATAAGCACCGAGAGCGTTAACAAAGAAGTTAACACCTTATAC
>JBDOLX010000045.1 GCA_039832905.1 Desulfurobacteriaceae bacterium
CGCGAGCTGGGTTCAGAACGTCGTGAGACAGTTCGGTCCCTATCCGCCACGGGCGCAGGAGGCTTGAGGGGAGCTGCTCCTAGTACGAGAGGACCGGAGTGGGGGCACCTCTGGTGTACCAGCTGTCCTGCCAAGGGCATCGCTGGGTAGCCATGTGCCTACGGGATAACCGCTGAAGGCATCTAAGCGGGAAGCCCACCCCAAGATTAGGCCTCCCTCGGCGATAAGCCGGTAAGGCCCCTGGGAGACTACCAGGTTGATAGGCCGCAGGTGGAAGCCCGGCAACGGGTGGAGCTGAGCGGTACTAATCGGCCGAGAGCCTCGGCCTTTAACCTATCAGGAATCTCAGTTCCCTTATTCATATGTCAAAGATCTTAAAAAGTTGAATAAGATAGTTTTTATAATAGAAAGCCTGGTGCCCATAGCGGCGGGGAAACACCCGATCCCATTCCGAACTCGGAAGTTAAGCCCGCCAGCGCCGATGATACTGCCCTGGAGACGGGGCGGGAAAGTAGGGCGGTGCCAGGCTTTTTTATTTTTAATCCAACCTGGAGGTTAAAAATGGAACTCTGGGTAAGAGATAACAGCGGAAGCACTGTGAAACTCCAGGGATCCCTTAAAGCTATTTACGAAGCTCTATTAGAAAAATTTAATGAAAATCCTCAGATTCTTGCGTTTAATGGTACTAAAAGAGAAAGAAGAAGATTTAAAAGAGAACTAAGATGTGCAGGTAGAGATCTTCTTAAGGCTGCTGAAAACTATCTAAGATGGTATAAGAGCTGTAGGAGACTTTTTAGCTAATGTAAATTAAAGAACACGGGAATAATAAAAACTAGCTCCTTAAAAGGGGCTTTTATTTTTTTATGGGAATTTTCTACAAATCATCTTTTTTTATATAATCCTTCCTGCAAGTTTTTGCTCTGAGGTATAGATATGGCAATCTCCAAAGTAGAAAGCCTTAGAAAGGAATTTCTTGAAAGAGTAGAAAAAGTAGTATCAATAGAAGAACTTGAGAAGCTGAGAGTAGAATTTATAGGAAGGAAAGGAAAGGTAACTGAACTTTTAAAAACCATTCCCTCTCTTCCACAAGAAGAAAGAAAAGAGTTTGGAAAAGCTTGTAATATCCTTAAAGGAGAGATAGAAAAGTTAATAAAAGAGAAATTACAGCATTTTAAGAAAATTGAAAGAAAAGAAAAACTTCAAAAAGAATGGATAGATGTAACACTGCCAGGAAGAAGTAAAGAAATAGGATCTTTACACGTTGTTACGAAAACTCTGAATGAAATAGTAACAATCTTTACATCTATGGGCTTCTCAGTAGCAGAAGGTCCAGAAATAGAAACAGATTTCTACAATTTTGAAGCATTGAACATTCCTAAAGGCCATCCTGCAAGAGAAATGCAGGATACTTTCTATATTACCGATGATATAGTTCTTAGAACTCACACATCTCCTGTTCAAGTTAGGGTAATGGAAAAACAGAAACCTCCTATTCAAATAATTGCTCCCGGAAAGGTTTATAGAAAGGATGCAGATGTTACACATACCCCGATGTTTCACCAAGTTGAAGGTTTAATGGTTGATGAGAAAGTTACTTTCGCAGATCTAAAAGGAATTTTAGAACTCTTCTTGAAGGAAATGTTTGGACAAGATACAAAGGTCAGATTTAGGCCTTCCTATTTCCCCTTTACAGAGCCTAGCGCTGAAGTTGATATTGGCTGCGTAATTTGTGGTGGAAAAGGGTGTAAGGTATGTAAAGGAACCGGTTGGCTTGAGATACTGGGATGTGGAATGGTCGATCCAGCAGTGTTCAAGTCTGTTGGTTTAGATCCTGAAGTATACCAAGGATTTGCTTTTGGTATGGGAGTTGAAAGAATAGCAATGCTTAAATATGGTATTGATGATTTAAGACTCTTCTTTGAAAACGATCTTAGATTTCTAAGACAGTTTAGGGGTATCTAAGATGAGAATAACATACAATTGGCTAAAAGAATTTATAGATATAGATGATATCTCTCCACAAGAAGTTGCTGATATCTTAACAGATGTAGGTATAGAGGTTGATTCTGTAAGGTATGCAGCAGATAACCTTGAAAAGGTAGTTACTGGTAAGATACTAAAGGTAGAAAAACATCCAAATGCAGATAGACTGAAAGTTTGCCAAGTTGATATAGGAAATGAGGTTCTTCAGATAGTTACTGGGGCTGATAATATTTTTGAAGGAGCAGTAGTTCCAGTAGCGCTCCATAGTTCTAAACTTCCCATTGGAATAAGAATAAAAAGAAGCAAACTTAGAGGAATTGTATCCAATGGAATGATGTGTTCTGAAGAGGAACTAGGTCTTACGGATTCTTCCTCTGGTATTATGATTCTTCCAAATGATGTTGAAGTAGGAAAAGACATAAAAGAAGTTCTTGGTCTTGACGACTGGATAATAGAATACGAAATAACAACCAATAGACCTGACGCTCTTTCAATCTTAGGAATAGCAAGAGAATTAAAGGCAGTTCTAAATAGACCTATAAAAATCCCAAAAGTAGATTTTGAGAAAGGGAACTTCGAAGCACAAGATGAAATAACCTTAGAAGTCCTCGATTCTGAGGCGTGTCCTAGATATGATGGATTTGTAGTGAAAGAGATAAAGAATACAATATCTCCTCTATGGCTTCAGGTAAGACTTTACCTTACGGGGTTAAGACCTATAAATGCTGTAGTTGATATTACTAACTATGTGATGTATGAACTTGGACAGCCCCTTCACGCTTTTGACCTTGATAAGATAGCTGGTAAGAAAGTTATTGTAAGAAGAGCTAAAAGTGGTGAGATCATAAAAACTCTTGATGGAGTAGAAAGAAAATTAACAGAAAATGACCTTGTAATAGCAGATGCTGAAAAACCTATTGCTATTGCTGGAGTAATGGGAGGAGAAGACTCGGGAACTGTTATTACCACCGAAAACGTGTTTATTGAATCTGCCCATTTTGAACCAATGACGATAAGGAAAACTTCTAAAAGATTGGGACTTTCTACAGATGCTTCCTATAGATTTGAAAGAGGAGCAGATATTGAAGCTACAGAGTTTGCAGCAAAAAGAGCATTAGCCTTAATTCAACACTTGTGTGGCGGAAAAGTTGGAAAAGGAAAAGTTTCATTTTACCCTAAACCTTATACTCCAAAAGTTATTGTCTTTAATCCGCTTAAGGCCAAGAAAATCCTTGGAGTAGACATTCCACCAAGGAAATCATTTGAGATTTTAAGCAACTTAGGGTTTACGGTAAAGAAGGAACAGGACTATATAGTTGTAAAAGTTCCTTCTTGGAGAAAGTATGACGTATCAAGAGAAATAGATCTTATAGAGGAAGTTGTAAGAATCTATGGAATGAAAAACGTAGAAGGAACTTATCCTCTAATGCATTCAAATGTAGAAAGGAACTATGATTACAACAGAATTTCCAAAATTAAAGAGTTTCTCTGTAGTTTAGGACTTAATGAAGCAATTAACTATAGTTTTATCAGCGAAAAGTTATACAATACCTTCGGTTTATCTATTGATAAACTTATAAAGATTTCAAATCCACTCTCTGAAGAGTGGGTTTATATGAGAAATAATATCTTTCCAAGTCTAGTTCAAAATGCTGTTCTTAATATAAATAGAAACTTAAATAGCGTTTTCCTTTTTGAGACAGCAAAAGTTTTTGAAGAGGTAGGAAAAGAACCTCTTCATCTTGGAATCCTTCTTACTGGTAAGGTAAAAGAAGAACTTTTCAAAGAAAGAAAGGTTGACTTCTATGACTTAAAGGGTATTGTAGAAAGCCTTTTAGAGTACTTAAATCTTGAAGGAGAATTTGAAGCAACATCTATCCTTCCTTTCCTTCACCCAGGACAGGGAGCTACTATACTAGTAGATGGAAAAGAAGTAGGATTTTTAGGAAGGTTACATCCGGACATCGTAGAAAAACTGAACATAAAACAAGATATCTTTATAGCAGAAATTCTTCTAGATGAACTTCTAGAGATTTCTAAGGAAAAAACAATCAGGTTTAACAAAATACCTAAGTTTCCTCCTGTAACAAGGGATATTGCTGTTCTTGTGGATTTAAAGGAGACTGTTGCTAAGTTGGAAAAAGTTATAAAAGAGTCCGCGAAGTATCTTGAAAACATAAAACTCTTTGATGTTTATACAGGGGAAGGTATTCCTGAAGGTAAAAAAAGTGTTGCTTTCTCCTTAACCTTTAGATCTCCAGAAAAGACCTTGTCAGACGAGGAGATAAATAAGATATTGAATGATATAATAAAGTCGCTTGAGAAAATTGGAGCTACACTAAGGGCATAAGAGGAAGATTGTGAGTTTACCTGAAACCGTGGAAGTTGTTATTTGCGGAAGGAAATTTAACATAAAGACGGATAAAGATCCTGCTTACGTTAAACAGTTGGCAGGACGGCTTGAATCGATAATAGAAAAGGTAAGAGCTGGCAATAGTAAGATTACTTTCGATAAGGCCTTAATCATTGCTTGCTTTTACATACTAGATGAAAATGAAGCTCTTAAGAAGCAGATAAGAGATTTAGGAGAAGAAATAAAGCGCCTTGAAGAAGGTGCTAAGCTTTTAATAAATACTAAAAAGATTGCTCCTTGATCTTCCCTTATGCCCCTTTCTTTCTATAAGGGGTAAATGGTGTGTTTACAAAAGCCAAGTTAAGAGAAGAGATAAAGAAAAAACGTCTTTTTCTAAAAGAAGATGAGGTAGAAAGTAAGAGTAAAGAGATAATAGAGAAATTAAAAGGTATTCTCCCTGAAAATGCTAATTCTTTTATGTTCTATTATCCCTTCAAGAAAGAAGTTAACCTTTTACCTCTAGCAGAGGAATTTCTTCTTAAAGGAAAAGAAGTTATCTTCCCTAAGGTTATCAATAGGAATATAGTTCCTATAAGGGTTTTTTCATTGGAGGAGTTTGAGAAAGGTTTCCTATCTATTCCCGAACCTCCATTTAATCCTGAAAGGATTTTAAAAGAAATAGATGTTGTATTTGTTCCCGGAATAGTCTTTGACTTTCAATGTTTTAGAATAGGCTATGGTGGAGGATTTTACGATCGCTTCCTTGCCAATTTTAAAGTGAAAACTAAAATTGGTATCTGTTTTGATTTTCAAATTGTTGAAAAGATACCTCGGGAACATTTCGATGTCCCTATGGATCTAGTCGTTTCAGAAAAAAGGGTAGTAAGGAGGAGTCAATGGAGTTAATACTTGTAGCAATACTGGCAATTTTCACAGGTTTAACGGTTGGATACATAGTTGGAACTAAAAAGAGCCATATTGAGGGAGAGAAGTTAGAAAAGAAGATAAAGGAGGAGGCAAAGGAAGAAGCTTTAAAGATTATTGAAAAGGCAAAAGAAGAAGCTTCTGAAATAAAAGAAAAGGCAGAAAATCTTTTAAGAGAAGCTAAAGAAAAATTTGAAGAGATGAAAAAAGAAGCTTTCTTTAAGGCAAAGGAAGAAATACTTAAAGAAAAGGAAAAGCTTGAAGAAGAATTAAGAGAGAAAAGAAGGGAACTGTCCGAACTTGAAAAGAGATTACTGAGGCGTGAAGAATACCTTGATAAGAGAGAAGCAACCTTAGATAAAAGAGAATCAAATCTTGATAAAAGGGCAGATTTTCTTGACAAGTTAGAAAAAGAGCTAGAAGAGAAAAGGGCGGAAGTTGAGAAGTTAGAAGCAGAACTTCTTGAAAAGGATATGAAGGTAAGTCAGCTCTTAGAGGAAGAGCTTAAAAAACTTGAAGAGATTTCAGGGATGACAAGAGAAGAAGCTCAAGAGGAGCTCATAAAGAGAGTAGAAGAAGAAGTGAGGAAAGACTTAGCCCTTCGCTATAAGAAGATAGAAGAAGAATTTGAGAGAGATGTAGAGAAAAAGGCAAAGAAGATACTTGCTACAACCATTCAAAGGCTTGCCACAGAACAGGTAGCAGAAACAACAGTTGCTGTTGTAGACCTTCCTAACAACGAAATGAAAGGAAGAATTATCGGAAGGGAGGGAAGAAACATTAGATCATTTGAGCTTGCAACAGGAGTAGACCTAATAATTGATGACACTCCTGAAGCTGTTACCATTTCCTCATTTGACCCGATAAGAAGGGAAGTAGCAAGAATTGCGCTAGAGCGTCTTGTAGCTGATGGAAGAATACACCCTGCAAGAATAGAAGAAGTAGTAGAAAAGGTTAGACAAGAAATTGACCAGGAAATCCTTAATGCTGCAGAGGAGGTTCTCTTTGAACTTGGTATAGATGACGTTCACCCTGAGCTCAAAAAACTACTTGGAAAGCTTAAATTTAGAACAAGCTATGGCCAAAACGTTCTACAACACGTGAAAGAGGTAGCTTATTTAGCCGGTATGATGGCTGCAGAAATTGGAGCAGATGTCCAGCTTGCAAAGCGAGCAGGACTCTTCCACGATATTGGAAAAGCTGTAACCCATGAAGTCGAAGGTTCCCACGCTTTAATAGGTGCGGATATTCTCAAGAAATACGGAGAACCAGAAGCTGTTGTAAATGCTGCTGCAGCACACCACGGTGAGGTTGAGTTTACAACTATTGAATCCATCCTTGCTGCTGTTGGAGATGCTTTAAGTGCTGCAAGACCTGGCGCAAGAAGAGAGAGTTTAGAAGCTTACATTAAGAGGATTGAAAAACTTGAAAGTATTGCAGAATCCTTCCCTGGAGTTATGAGAGCTTTTGCTATACAAGCTGGTAGAGAAGTTAGAATAATGGTAGAACCGGATAGGATTACTGATGAGGAAGCTGCATTCCTTGCCCATCAAATTTCTAAGAAGATAGAAGAGGAAGTTCAGTATCCAGGGCAAATAAAAGTTACAGTTATTAGAGAAACGAGGGCTATAGACTATGCCAAATAAGAAGTTTGTAGTTGTTGGAACAGCTGGTCATATAGACCACGGAAAAACTACTCTTATAAAAGCGTTAACAGGAGTTGATACCGACCGCTGGGAAGAGGAAAAGAAAAGAGGTATGACCATAGACCTTGGTTTTGCTCATTTAGAACTTCCCAGTGGAATTTTGGCTGGAATCGTTGATGTTCCTGGCCATGAGAAGTTTATAAAGAATATGTTGGCAGGAGCTCACGGGATAGATTTGGTTCTCTTTATCATTGCAGCAGACGAAGGGATTATGCCCCAGACAAAAGAACATTTAACTGTCTGTGAAGTTTTAAATGTAAAAGAGGGAATAGTCGTTCTCACAAAAGTAGATTTAGTTGATAATGAATGGTTAGAGTTTGTTAAAGAAGATATAAGGGAATTCCTAAAGGGAACTTTTTTAGAAAATGCGCCTATGGTTCCTGTCTCTGCAAAAACGGGTGATGGCTTAAAAGAACTTGTGGAAGAAATAGATAAGCTTGCACAAGAAATAGAACCTAAGAAAACAGAAGGAATTTTAAGGCTTCCTGTGGATAGGTCTTTTTCTGTAAGAGGTTTTGGAACGGTTATAACTGGAACTTTGATAAGCGGAAAAGTTAAAGTTGGCGATACAGTAGAAGTTCTTCCTTCTTCAAAGAAGGTGAAAGTAAGGAACATTCAGGTTCACGGAGAAAATGTAGAAGAAGCTTTTGCGGGGCAGAGAACAGCTCTTAACCTTTCCGATATTTCAAAAGAGGAAGTAGAAAGAGGAGACTTGATAGCAACTCCTTCACTGCTAAGACCTACAACTCTTGTTGACGTCGAGCTTACTCTGTCAAGAAATGCCGATTGTTTACTCCAATCAGGACACAAAATTCATTTCCACCATTTGACTAACGAAGCAGAAGGAGAAGTTTTTTTAATAGATAAGGACGAACTTTTACCTGGTGAAAAGTGTTTTGCTCAAATTAGGCTGAAAGAAGAGGTCGTTCCAAGCTTTGAAGATAGATTTGTCATTCGAAACTATTCTCCTGCAAGAGTAATAGGTGGAGGACGGATACTTAATCCTTTACCTTTTAAAAAGTTTAGAAGAAAGTTTAGAGAAGAGTTTTTAAAAGACTTAAGTTTGCTTTCTAAAGGAGATAAAAGAACAATTCTCTCTCTTTATGTAGAAAAACTCCCTGGAAAGCTTTCTAAGAATAGCTTAGTTCAACTGCTTTCTGTATCTTTACAAGAAGTTGATAAATTGCTTGAAGAGTTGAACATACTAAACCTTGACGGTTTCCTTTACTCCACGGAATATGTAGAGGAACTTAAAGAGAGAATTTTGGAGATTTTAAAGGATTATCATAAAGAATACCCTATAGCTGAAGGTATAAACAAAGAATCTTTAAGAAGTAAATTAAATGTTGGCCTTGAACTATTCTCAAAGGTATTAAACGAACTTAAAGAAAATGGTCTAATAGAAGAAAATAAGGGATATCTTAAACTCTCCGGTTTTGTTCCAAATGTAAAAGGAACAAGATTTGAGAAAACAGTAGAGAATGTTAAGAAACTGATAGATATGGGTGGTTTTTCTCCGAAAAGTGTTGATGAACTTTTAAAAGATTTAAAGGTTCAAGAAGAGGACTTCAATCTTGTTTTAAACTACCTTGTAAATCGTGAAGGATACGAGAAGGTTGGAGAATTTATCTACTCTCCAGAAGCTATGAAGGAGATAAGGGAGATCTTAAGAAGACATTTTGAGAAGAAAGAAACTCTTTCCATTGGTGAGTTTAAGGATTACTTAGGAGTTTCAAGAAAGTACGCAATTCCTCTTCTTGAGTATTTTGATAGTACAAAAGAACTTATAAGACAAGGAAATGAAAGAGTAAAGGGGAATTTAAGGGCAGAATGACTGAACTACTTATAAATGTTATCTTGCCTCTTTACCTTTTAATTTTTTCTGGTTTTGTTATAGGTAAATTAAAGCCCGATCTCACGACAGATACTATTTCATTTATTGTTTTATACCTTTTTGCACCTTCCTTAATATTTCATTCTTTCAGAAATGTAAAACTTGAACTAACAGATTTTTCCTGCATTACTTTAGTAGCTTTGGGAGTGTTTGTCATTGTTTTTTTAATTGCTTTAGGAGTAGAAATCATATTCTTCAAAAAAAGAAATGAAGCTTTTGAACTTTCAAGTACCGTTATGAATGCTGGATACATGGGAATTCCTCTCATTTACTTAATGTTTGGGGAAAAAGTAGTTTCTTTTGCTACTTTCTACATGGTAGTAATGGCTATTTTTCACTTTACTCTCGGAATAGTTATTTTGG
>JBDOLX010000046.1 GCA_039832905.1 Desulfurobacteriaceae bacterium
ATAGATATTTTATTGGCTTAATTATTGTACGTTACTCTTATTTTCATATTCATGCTCCAAAGATGGTATGCCACTAACTAATGAAAATTTAAAGAAATACCTTTCCTTACTAAATAAAAGAACATCATCAGTTGAGTTTACATCTAAACTAAAATCTCCAAATAACTGCAGTTCAAAAGTTTACAACAGCATAATATTGTATAAGCAGGCATGTGAGGACTTGGGATATGATTTTGACAAAACAGTACTTTCTTTAGTAAAGGCAGGAAATAACGGAGCAAACTTTTTCAACCAATATTTCAGTGCTGTGTACAACCTTATAGTTGACCCTTCTTTTTGGAGGGATTGTTCTGCTGAAATAATAAAACAAGGATACCTAAAAAAAGAAACTCTAAGTGAAGTTCTGTCGTACTTCAATAGAAAAGATCTAATAAAGAAAGAAAAAAGCATACTTGAAAGAATACAAATGGAAATTCTGGATTACATAGACTTCAAGGGTAAAGGTAAACCTCCTAAAAAACTGGAAGATATTAACTCTCCTTTTATTTCAAAAGAACTAAAAAAAATAAATGTAAGATATGAAATTAAGGGAAATAAGATAAGGTTAACATCTCCTGGACCAGATCGAAAGTTTGGAACAAACGACGATATCGTAGTTGAATTTATGTACAAATAAAGTTTTGAGTATAAAGATGAACGAAAGAATATGGAAACCAATCACGAAAAAGCATCTGGAGATATTGAAAGAAGAAGCACTTAATGAATTAAACAGGTTCATAAATGAAGTTGGAAAAGGAAAATATTCTGTTTATGAAGATAAGTTAGTAGCTATTTGTCTATGTCAAGGAGTAGCACAACACTTTTTTGAATTGTGGTTAATGGAAAAAGAGCCTGAAGACATAGTTATTGAGGTAACACAAGAAGAAATCAAAGCAAAGTCTTTAAAAATTAAAAATAAACTCGTTTTGAGTGGTATTAAGGACATAGATATTTGGCTCTTCTTTGAAGAACATCCAAAAATAAAAATTCCCCATCGGAGAAATATGAGAAAATCCGTAGTTTTAGAGCTTCCTGACCTCGGAAGAAGGCGTATTGATTTTATGAAGAAGATGATACCCATAGCAATTACGAAAGATGCCACAACAAAAGAAGAAACAATTCGAAAATATTTAACTCTCGAAACAAATACCGCAAAGTTTTTAAGAAAAAAATCAATTATTGGATTATATCCACCCAAACTATTTGGCAAACCAATATGGAAAGTTAAGCGAATAACTCCAAAACATCCACTCTAAATAAAACGAATATTTCACTACAAGAAATATAATTCGATAAACATATTCCCTCACATCCTTGGCACGAACACTATCTTCCCTCTTTTCGGAATTTCTACCATTTTCCCCGTCCTCGGATTCCTTATTTTTCTCTCCTTCAGTTCCCTTAATTCAAAAGCTCCAAATCCCTGAATAGACACTCTTTCACCTTTTTTCACAGTCTCAGCTATTTCCTGAAAAATGAACTTCACAATAGCCTCAGCTTCTTTTTTCTTCAATCCAAATTTTTTAGCAACCCTGTCTATTAGGTCTTTTCGGGTCATTAGTTTCTCTACCCCCTTGAATAATAAGCACTCATCTCAATCCTTGAGTGTCCTATCTCATATTCAATCTTCTGGAGAGCTTCCCTTTCAGAATATCCCAAAGATTTAAGCTCCTTCAATCTCTCCTTCACATAGTTAACCCTAAAAGCATGCGAACCTGTATAAACCTCTCCAGAACGCAATACTGCCTGCCTAAGGTCCTTGTAGTATCCTTCCCTTACAGACTTCCAGGAAGAGGTTTTAAGATGCTCCTGGAGAATATCAACAAGTTCCCTAATCCTCTCAAACTTCTCTGGTCGGTCAGCATAGTCTATTTCCCTGGTTCTTCCTCCTTTGCTCTTGAGGATGATTACCTTTTTACTCTCTGGTAGAACCTGAATCTTTTTAACGTCTCCTATCCTTGCCCCTGTTAGGAGCTGTAACTCTGCTATTACCTTGTGAACTTCCTCTTTCAGAAGAGAAATGACCTTTTCAGGATGAGCAAAAGCCAGAGCTCTGCCTGGATTCCTACCCTGAGAATAAATCTCCTGATACTCCTTCCCGATCCGTTCAGATATATCCTCTCTTCCTACCGTCTCAAAGAATTTTCTAAGTGCAGAAGCATTGACCTTTAACGTTTTCATTGAACAGTATTCAGCTTTTGAGAGGAGAAAATCTTTAACGTGGTCATACTGGACCTTATCAAGCCGATTAATTCCCTGTTCCCTTGCCCAGTTAACAAACTCCTTAGCTACTCCCATATAGCGGTTAAAAGTTGAATAGGAGTGAATAAGAGGAGACTTACCTCCAAACTGCTTATAAACGTTGTGCTTTGAAACTCCTATTCCCTGCTTTAAAACAGAAGCTGCATATTTGAGAGCATAGGTAAGTCCAGAGTTTTTCTTAATTCCCAAACTCATTTAGCTCCTCAAAATTTGAACTATCCTCTCAATTACTTCTCTGAGCTTTTCCTCTTTTAAATGACCAATACGGTAAAGAATTATGTGTCTATCAGCGGTAAAGATACGATTAGGTCTTATATTACTTTTCTTCCTCAAGCTTCCATACATAAAATCTTCATCGGTAAGAGAAATTGAATAGTCATCCTTTACCTGTTGACTGGTAATCTGACATAAGATTAAGTCATCTCCTTCCAGCTCAGCCACAACTAAAGCAGGTCTCCTTTTAGCATGACTTAAATCTGAGAACGGAAAAGGAACAACTACTACATCTCCTTTTACAAATCTTTCCAAGCTTCTTCCTCCTCTGGTCTTAACCAATCTTTCCTAAGGGAAGATTCACTCAAAACAGCCACTTCCAGCTTCTTGTCCAAGTTCTTTCTCTTTTCCAGAGAAGAAATAAACCCCAAAACCTCTTCAAGATACTCATCAGGAAGTTTCTCAATTTTTTGGAGAATCAACTCTTTGGTATTCATCCCTAACCTCTCCTAAAAGGTTGCATTCTATTAACCATCATCTACCTCAGATAAAGCCTCTCCAATTCGGTTTAAAGCAACCTTATCCTCAATAGAAATACTCTCTATCTCACCCTTATTGATAACAACCAAACGAGTAAGATTTCCCTTTTCATCCGTAACAGCCATAACAATACAAAGATTGTCATGAGCTAAAAGAACTCCTGTAAGACTGCACTTTGACACACCGTAACGGGAGCTGCACCTTCCATACCTGACGGTTATCTTCCTCCTGAGACAGGCTTTAAGAACCCTCTCGTAAACCTTCAATTCTTTCCTCCAGAGTTCTTAGCTTTCTTCTTCACCTCATTGAGATACTGCCTAACGGTCTTTCCTGTAACCTTCTTAAAGAGAGCTTTCAGCTCCTTATTGCTGTCAAACAATTTCAGCAAAGCAGATTTCTGAATCCTGAGACTCCTAAGCTCTGTAATAACGGACTGGTAACCTTGCTCCCTTCCTGCCTCGTATCCTTTCCGAAACTCCTCTTCAAGGTAAGAGGCAAGATTCCTGTTCCTCTCTTCAAGGGATTCTATGGAAGAAAGAAGCGAATCCTTCTTGTAGGAAAGAGTCTTAATCTCCTGAGATAGTCCCTTTAAAACACTCTTGTAATCCTCTTCTTTCTTCTGGAGAACAGAAATTTCACCCTCCAGCTTCTTCTTCTCACCCTTTAACCTCTCAATCTCTGTCAGGGAATCATCAATCTTTCCCTGTAAATCCTCCAGCCTATCTAAATCCTCAATCCACAAGTAAAAGACAACAAGGGAAACAAGAGCTGAAACAGCGTAACCCGTCCCAAAAGAAAAAAGAAAAGACCTGAGAGAAACCAACTCTTTTGGAAAAACCTTAAACCACAAAAGAGAATTCAGAAAACCAGCTCCATGCCGAAAAGCTTTTACAACTTCCAGAAAATAAAGAAACCAGGCAAAACCCACAAAAGCTAAAAAAATCCACTTCAGGTAACTTTTCAAAAAAGAGGACATACTACCCCCTTTTCCGTTGAGAGCTAATCCTATTAAAGTCCTGTTAGAGGTCGGACTACCACCTCCTGTCCACTTGTACAAGTGGACAGG
>JBDOLX010000047.1 GCA_039832905.1 Desulfurobacteriaceae bacterium
TACATTGGCAAGATTAGAGCTATTCTGCTTGATACTTACTGTGAAAACTCTTTTGGAGGAACAGGTAAGACTTTTGATTGGGAAATAGCAAAGGTCGTTAAAGAAAGGTTTAACGTTCCGGTAATTCTTTCAGGTGGACTAAATCCTGAAAATGTTGCAGAAGCTATCAAAAAAGTAAATCCTTACGCTGTTGATGTTAGTAGTGGTGTTGAGAAAGAACCAGGAAAGAAAGATAAGGATAAAGTTCAACAATTCATTAAAACTGCAAAATGTTCATAACAGTTGCATTTTCTAAAAATCTTTATATGTTGAATAGAAAAGGCTAAAGGAGTACATCATGGGAACAAAAGGTAGAGCTCTAGTGGGAGAGCACGCGGATAGGATAATTGAACTTCTTAACAAAGCCCTTTGTGATGAGTGGCTTGCTTATTACCAGTATTGGATAGGTTCGAAAGTTATTAAAGGTCCTATGAAAGATGCAGTAATTGCTGAGCTTGTACAACACGCAAATGATGAATTAAGACATGCGGATATGCTTGTTATGAGAATTTTAGAGCTTGGAGGAACTCCAGTTCTTTCTCCAAAACAATGGTTTGAGCTTACAAACTGTGGATACGATGCACCAGAAGATCCTTTTGTAAAGAAAATACTTGAACAGAATATAAAGGGAGAACAGTGTGCAATAGATACTTATAACCAAATCTTGAAGCTGACTAAAGATATTGACCCCATTACTTACAATTTAGTTTTACAAATACTTACAGATGAAGTAGAACACGAGGAAGATTTACAGTCCTTACTTGAAGATCTAGAAAACTTAAACTTCTTAAAATAAGGAAAGGGGGAGAATTCCCCCTATTCTTCATCTTCTTCAACAACCTCAATTTTGAGTTCTTCAAGTTGTTCTGGTCTAACTGTATCAGGAGCACCGGTAAGTAAACACTGGCCTCTTTGGGTCTTTGGAAAGGCTATAACATCTCTAATGGACTCTTCTTTTCTCATAATTGCACAGAGTCTATCAAGTCCAAAAGCCATTCCTCCGTGTGGTGGAGCACCATACTTTAACGCTTCAAGTAAAAATCCAAATCTCTCATTGGCTTCTTCCTCTGAAAGTCCTATCACCTTGAACACTTTTTCCTGAACGTCTTCTCTGTGGATACGAATACTTCCTCCACCAATCTCTACACCATTTAAAACCAAATCGTATGCCCTTGCTCTAACTTTTTCTGGGTTATCTAGAAGCTTCTCGATGTCTTCTTCTTTTGGACTTGTAAATGGATGGTGGAGTGCTTCCCACCTTTCTTCTTCTTCGTTCCATTCAAACATTGGAAAGTCTACAACCCATAGAACATTTATCTTATTGTCATCTATAAGATTTACCATTCTTGCAAGCTTTAATCTAAGGTTTGAAAGTGCTGCGTTAACAACGGAAGGTTTATCTGCAACGAAAAAGAGAATATCTCCCACTTTCGCTTCTAGTCTTTCTAAAATCTTGTTCATCTCTCCTTCTGTGAAAAACTTAACAATTGGAGACTGAAGGCCGCTATCTAGAACCTTAATCCACGCAAGCCCCTTTGCTCCATATACTCCTACAAACTTTGTTAAATCGTCAATCTCTTTTCTTGAAAGGTTAGCACCGCCTTTGAAGTTTATAGCCTTTACGATACCACCATTTTCAACTACTGTTCTAAATACCTTGAAGCTACAAGATTTAACAATGTCTGTGATTTCCTTTAACTCAAGTCCAAACCTTGTATCTGGTCTATCGGTTCCAAAACGGCTCATTGCCTCATCATAAGACATTACAGGAATTTCTCCAATTTCTATGTCAAGGAGTTCTTTATAAAGTCTCCTTAAAAGTTTTTCGGCTATATCCATTACATCTCTTTCCTTTACAAAGGAC
This sequence comes from Desulfurobacteriaceae bacterium, assembly GCA_039832905.1. Classification (NCBI taxonomy): domain Bacteria; kingdom Pseudomonadati; phylum Aquificota; class Aquificia; order Desulfurobacteriales; family Desulfurobacteriaceae; species Desulfurobacteriaceae bacterium. The sequence continues at coordinate 1,904 of JBDOLX010000047.1, forward strand.
ATTTCAAAGTCTATTTGGGTGAATTCCGGCTGTCTGTCAGCCCTTAAATCTTCATCCCTAAAACATCTTGCAATCTGGTAGTATCTATCAAACCCAGCTACCATTAAAATTTGCTTAAAGAGTTGTGGAGACTGGGGAAGGGCGTAGAACTTTCCAGGATAAATTCTACTTGGAACTAAAAAGTCCCTTGCTCCTTCAGGAGTGCTCTTAGTTAGGTAAGGAGTTTCTATTTCTATAAATCCTTCTTCATTAAAAACACTTCTTGTTATCTGATAAAGCTTGTGTCTGAAAATAATGTTATCCATCATTCTCTTTCTTCTAAGGTCTAAGAAGCGATACTTAAGCCTTGCCTCTTCACCAACTTTTATTTCATCCTCTATCGGAAACGGTAAAGGTAGAGATTTATTGAGGATTTTTAGGTTTTCAACATAAACTTCTATTTCACCAGTTTTTAACTTTGGATTTTCTGTTCCCTCTGGTCTTCTCCTAACTTTCCCTTCAACTGCTATAACGTATTCATGCCTTAGCTTTTTGGCTTTCTCTACAAGTTCTTCGCTAATTTCAGGAGCAAAAACGACCTGAATAATTCCTGTTCTATCCCTTAAATCTACGAAAACAACTCCTCCATGGTCTCTCGTTGAGTCAACCCATCCTGCAAGTTTTACCTTCTTTCCAATATCGGAAGTTTTAACTTCCCCGCAATAATGAGTTCTTTCAAAGTTTCCAAAGTTCTCAAGCATTTTCTACCTCTCTACCTAAAAGTTTTGCTTGCAAATTATCTTATAATCAGGATAAACATCAAGAGGAAGGGAAGAAGTGGCGGTGCAAATTATGCCTCGTTTGAAGAGGCGTTAGCTATAATGCCACGCTTCCCTTCCCCCTCCATTCGGGGGCAAAAAATGAAAATAATCGGAATAGATGTCTCCAAAGATTACATTACGCTATTTGACGGCGAAAGCTTTTTTATTTACGCTGAAA